>NZ_JBEXQJ010000014.1:0-177457 GCF_040612515.1 Streptomyces sp. NPDC006372
GCATAGGCGATGGTGCCGTCGGGGCGGTGGTGGAACCACTCGGGGTGTTTGTGCACCCAGGGGTGGTCCGGGGAGCACTGCAGGGCGAAGTCCAGGGCCACCTCCAGGCCCAGGTCACGGGCCTGCTCCACGAAGCGGGTGAAGTCCTCCAGGGTGCCCAGGTCGGGGTGGACGGCGTCGTGGCCGCCCTCGGGCGAGCCGATCGCCCAGGGCACGCCGACGTCGTCGGGCCCGGGGGAGAGGGTGTTGTTCTTGCCCTTGCGGAAGGTGGTGCCGATGGGGTGGATCGGGGGCAGGTAGACCACGTCGAAGCCCATGGCGGCGATCGCCGGCAGCCGCCGGGCGGCGGTGGCGAAGGTGCCGTGGGGCCGGGCGGCCGTGCCCTCGGAGCGGGGGAAGAACTCGTACCAGGAGCCGTACAGGGCCCGTTCCCGCTCGACCAGCAGCGGCAGCGGCTCGGAGGTGGTGACCAGGTCCCGCAGCGGATGCCGGGCCAGGACCGCCACCACCTCCGGCGCCAACGCCGCCGCCAACCGCGCCGACGCCGGGCGCTTCTCGTCCCGCAGGGCGTCGACGGCGGCCGCGATCACGTCCCGCGGGCCGTCCTCGGGCACACCGGCGGCCGCGCGCTCGTACAGGCGCGCGCCCTCCTCCAGGACGATGTCGGTGTCCATGCCCGCCGGGATCTTGATCTCGGCGTGGTGGCGCCAGGTGCTGATCGGATCGCCCCAGGCCTCCACGGTGAACGTCCACAGGCCGGGTTCGCCGGCGGTGACCTCGGCGCCCCACCGGTCCGTTCCCGGGGCCAGCTCCCGCATCGGCGTCCACGGCCCGGGCCGGCCCTCGGGGTCTCTCAGGACGGCGTTGGCGGCGACCGCGTCGTGCCCCTCCCGGAACACGGTCGCCGAGATCTCGAAGGTCTCGCCGGTCACGGCCTTGGCCGGCCGGCGCCCCTGCTGGACGACCGGGCGGACGTCGAGGACGGGTATGCGCCCGACGGCGGTCGCCCCGCCCGCGGGGGGTGGTTGCGGGGCCGGTGGACCGGCGTCGGCCGGGCGCGCGGGGTGAGCTCCGCCGCCGGGCGCGCGCGCCCCGGTGCGGCGGGTCGGGGGTGGTGACGAATGGTGCTTGGCGGGCATGACCGCTCCTGTCCGCGTCAACGTGGGTGGGCGGATGTCTGTGGGGAGGTGGGTCCTGCGTGGTGCTCCTGAGAGGGGTACCCGGAGGAGCCTTCCCACCCTATTCGGGTGGGCAATCCGGCACTTTGTTAACTACTCAGGGGTATGTCGACACACAAGACCGGCCTCGTCCGTCACGGACGAGGCCGGCCCCTGGGCATGCCCGCGGCTTCGTCCTACCCGCCCGGCACCCGCAGCAGTTTGTCCGGCGAACCGGGACCCCCGCCGGAGATCCTCTTGGTCGCCGCCGACGCGGTCAGAGCCCTCCCGACCTGGTACGGAGTGGCCTTCGGATGATCCGCCAGATACAGCGCGGCCGCGCCGGCGGCGTGCGGGGACGCCATCGAGGTGCCCGAGTAGGTGGCCTGCGCGGTGTCGCTCGCGGCGGACGCGGAGGTGATGCCGACGCCCGGGGCGAACAGATCGAGGGCCGGGCCGTCATTGGAGAAGGCCGGTTTTGTATCCCTCCGGTCGGTCGCGCCGACCGTGATCGCCTGCTGGACGCTCGCGGGCGAGTACAGGCCGGCGGGCCGGCCGTCGTTGCCCGCGGCGACCGTGTACGTGACGCCGGAGGCGATGGAGGTGCGCACGGCGGCGTCCAGCTGCGCGTTGCGGGAGCCGCCCAGGCTGAGGTTGGCGACCGCGGGTTTCCTGGCGTGCCGGGTCACCCAGTCGATCCCGGCGATCACCCGGGCCGTGGTGCCCCCGCCCGCGGCGTCGAGGACGCGCACGGAGACGATCCTGGCCTTCTTGGCGACACCGTGGGTCCTTCCTGCGACCGTGCCCGCGACATGGGTGCCATGGCCGTTGGCGTCCGCCGCGACCCCGTCGTCCCCGACGAAGTCCCAGCCGTGGCTCGCCCGGCCGCCGAAGTCCCGGTGGGTCGTCCGGACGCCGGTGTCGATCACGTACACCGTCACCCCGGCACCTGCCGACGCGGGCGAGGTGTAGACGCGGTCCAGCGGCAGACCGGGCTGGTCCACCCGGTCCAGGCCCCAGGACGGCGGGTTGAGCTGGGTGCGCTGCTCGCGCCGGGTGCGCTCCAGGCCGACCCGGGTGTCCTGGACGACCGAGGCGACCCGGGGGTCGGCGGCGAGCTGCCGTGCCCGTCTCGCGTCCGCCCTGATCGCGTAGCCGTTCAGCACGATGCCGTAGGTGTGGCTGATGTCCACCCCGTACCGCTCGGCGAGGCTCGTTCCGGCCGCCGACCGAGCCGGGGTGCCCTTCTTCAGTGTGACCAGATAACTGCCCTGCACGGAGCCGGGCTCTCCGGCGCCGAGTATCCGTCCCTGCGGAACGGCGTGCGCGGGCGGGGTGATGGCCGAAAACGCCGCGGCGCAGACCGCCGCGGCCAGGCCCCCCGTCCAGCGCAGACGCCGGGTGCGCGTCCGTGCCATGCTCCGAGTTCCCCTCCTCGACTCGGCGTACCGGCCCCGGGCGCCGCCTGCGACGGGCGCGGGCCGGGCACGCCAGAGGCAGCCTCTCGTGGCGTGCGAAGCACCACAAGGACGCCTATGGGGGCGGAATCGGCCATATCCGGGATGGGCCGGTTCCGGCCGATCGGGCGTCCGGCGGCGGAGCCTCAGCGGCGGCGGGGCCGACGCCGGTACTGTCGTAGGAGACGTCGATGAAGCCCTGTGTCAAAGCCCTGCGTCAACCAGCGAACGCGCCGAGGTGGAACCCGTGAAGGCGATCCGTCGATTCACCGTCCGACCCGTTCTCCCCGAACCCCTCCGGCCGATCGGCGATCTGGCCCGCAACCTGCGCTGGTCGTGGCACGCGGAGACCCGTGACCTGTTCCAGTCCGTCGATCCCGAGCGGTGGGCCGTCTCCGGGGGCGACCCGGTCCGGCTGCTGGGCAGCGTGCCGCCCGCCCGCCTCGCCGAGCTGGCCCAGGACCGCCGGTTCCTGCGCCGCCTCGCCGCGGTCGAGGGCGATCTGCACGACTACATGACCGGCGACCGCTGGTACCAGACCCAGCCCGACGAACTCCCCGCCGCCATCGCCTACTTCTCACCCGAGTTCGGCATCACGGCCGCCCTGCCGCAGTACTCCGGCGGCCTCGGCATCCTGGCCGGCGACCATCTGAAGTCCGCCAGCGACCTCGGCGTCCCGCTGATCGGCGTCGGGCTGCTCTACCGGCACGGCTACTTCCGCCAGACCCTCTCCCGGGACGGCTGGCAGCAGGAGCACTACCCCGTCCTCGACCCGAACGAGCTGCCCCTGGTCCTCCTCGAGGAGCCCGACGGCACCCCCGCCCAGGTCGCCATCGCCCTGCCCGGGCAGAAACAGCTGCGCGCCCGGATCTGGCAGGCGCAGGTCGGCCGGGTCCCGCTGCTGATGCTGGACTCGGACGTCGAGGAGAACGACCTCGGCGAGCGCGGCGTGACCGACCGGCTCTACGGCGGCGGCAGCGAGCACCGGCTGCTCCAGGAGATGCTGCTCGGCATAGGAGGGGTGCGGGCGGTGCGCACGTACTGCCGGCTGACCGGGCACCCCGGACCGGAGGTGTTCCACACCAACGAGGGTCACGCCGGGTTCCTCGGCCTGGAGCGGATCGCCGAGCTCTGCGCCGACGGTCTGGACTTCGACTCGGCGCTGGAGGCGGTGCGCGCCGGGACCGTCTTCACCACCCACACCCCCGTCCCGGCCGGCATCGACCGCTTCGACCGCGCGCTGGTCGCCCGCCACTTCGGCCCCGAGGCCGAGCTGCCGCGCATCGACGTCGAGCGCGTCCTCCGGCTCGGCATGGAGACCTACCCCGGCGGCGAACCCAACCTGTTCAACATGGCCGTGATGGGCCTGCGCCTCGCCCAGCGCGCCAACGGTGTGTCGCTGCTGCACGGCAACGTCAGCCGCGAGATGTTCTCCGGGCTGTGGCCCGGCTTCGACGCCGACGAGGTGCCCATCACCTCCGTGACGAACGGCGTGCACGCGCCCACCTGGGTCGCCCCGGAGGTGTTCCGGCTCGGCGCCCGGCAGATCGGCGTCCAGCGTGCCGAGGACGCGCTGACGGTCGGCGGCTCGGACCGCTGGGACGCGGTGGCCGACATCCCCGACCAGGAGATCTGGGAACTGCGGCGGGGCCTGCGCGAACAGCTCGTGACGGAGGTGCGGGAGCGGCTGCGGGCCTCCTGGCGGCAGCGCGGGGCGGCCACGGCCGAGCTGGGCTGGATCGACGGCGTGCTCGACCCGGACGTCCTCACCATCGGCTTCGCCCGGCGCGTCCCGTCGTACAAGCGCCTGACGCTGATGCTGCGCGACCGGGACCGGCTGATGGACCTGCTGCTGCATCCCGAGCGGCCGGTGCAGATCGTGGTGGCGGGCAAGGCGCACCCCGCGGACGACGGCGGGAAGCGGCTGGTGCAGGAGCTGGTGCGGTTCGCGGACGACCCGCGGGTGCGGCACCGGATCGTGTTCCTGCCGGACTACGGCATGGCCATGGCGCAGAAGCTGTACCCGGGCTGCGACATCTGGCTCAACAATCCGCTCAGGCCGCTGGAGGCCTGCGGCACGTCCGGGATGAAGGCCGCGCTCAACGGTTGTCTCAATCTGTCCGTCCTCGACGGGTGGTGGGACGAGTGGTTCCAGCCGGACTTCGGGTGGTCGATCCCGACGGCGGACGGGGTGGCGACCGATCCGGACCACCGCGACGACATAGAGGCCGCGGCGCTGTACGACCTGCTGGAACAGCGGGTGACGCCCCGCTTCTACGAACGCGGCCGGAGCGGGCTGCCCGACCGCTGGCTCGAGATGGTCCGCCAGACGCTGAGCCTGCTCGGGCCGAAGGTGCTGGCCGGGCGGATGGTGCGCGAGTACGTCGAGCGGCTCTACGCGCCGGCGGCGCTCGCCCACCGGTCGATGGATCCGGACACGGCGCGGGATCTCGCGGAGTGGAAGGGGCGGGTGCGGGCGGCCTGGCCGGGAGTCACGGTCGACCATGTGGAGACGTCGGCGTCCGAGGCGCTGGCGGAGCTCGGGACGACGCTGGGGTTGCGTGTGCGGGTGGGGCTCGGGGATCTGGGGCCTGAAGACGTGGATGTGCAGGTCGTGTCCGGGCGGGTGGACGAGGAGGATCGGATCGGGGACGCGACGGTGGTTCCTCTGAAGCCGGTGGGGGCTCCTGACCAGGGTGGGCGCTGGGTCTATGAAGGGGCCTTGTCGCTGGATCGCACCGGGCCTTTTGGGTATACGGTGCGGATCCTTCCCGCGCATCGGCTGTTGGCTTCGAGTGCGGAGCTGGGGCTTGTGGCCGGGCCGTCCGAGGAGTTGGTGGAGGCTGCCGGGTTGCTTATGCGGTGAGTTGCCGTCTGCAGGTGCGTGGGGGCTGAGCGCGCAGTTCCCCGCGCCCCTCAGGTGTCCGCACTACCCTGCGTTGACAAGTTCCGTAGGACGGTGCCGCAGCGGCGGGCGTAGGCGTGCTGCAAGCCCCTCGTCGCCGGACCTCCGGCCCTCGCGTACCACTTGGTGGCTCGGCTGAAGGCGTTCACCGTGAGCCAGACCGTGCTGTCTCCTGTGCGGTCGACCACGAAGGACTCCTCGCCGGTCTCCGGGTGGCCGGGGAGGGTGCCGTAGGCCCAGCCCGCCCGACGGGGTTCCTCGACCGTCCAGACCACGCGGCAGGGGGCCTTGATCATGCCGGCCAGGGTGACGGTGACGTCGACGCCGGGGGCGGCCCGGTCCGCGCTCGTGTCGACACCGACCCCCATCGCCCGGTGCATCTCCCAGGTGAGCACCGCCTCCGAGGCCCGGCGAAAGACCTCCTCGCCCTCCCCGAGGCGGGTGCGCACGTTCATGGGGTGGAAGCCCGGGGGGCAGAAGCCCTGGTCACGGGTGGCGCCGACGTCGGCGTAGGTGAAGTCCTGCGGATCCGGATAAGACACGGTCACCAAGACTAGGGCGGTACCCGGACCTGTCGTGGATCCGGGTACCGCCCTCGGTCGGGCTTCGGTCAGCCGACGTTGACGGCCGACCAGGCGGCCGCGACCGCCTTGTACTCGGTGCTGCTCGCGCCGTACAGGGCCGAGGCGGCGTTCAGGGTCGCCGTGCGGGCCTGCGCATACTTGGTCGTCGACGTCATGTACGTCGTCAGCGCCTTGTACCAGATCTGCAGCGCCTTGGTGCGGCCGATGCCGGTGACCGTGGAGCCGTTGGACGTCGGCGAGTTGTAGGTCACGCCGTTGATGGTCTTCGAACCGCTGCCCTCGGACAGCAGGTAGAAGAAGTGGTTGGCGGGGCCGGAGGAGTAGTGGACGTCCACGCTGCCGAGGCTGGAGGACCAGGAGTCCTTGGACGCGCCGTCCTTGCTGGGCTTGTCCATGTAGCGCAGCGGGGAGCCGTCGCCGTTGATGTCGATCTCCTCGCCGATGAGGTAGTCACCGACGTCGGAGGAGTTATTGGCGAAGAACTCGGCGCCCGCGCCGAAGATGTCGCTGGTGGCCTCGTTCAGGCCACCGGACTCGCCGCTGTAGTTCAGGCCCGCCGTGGCCGAGGTCAGGCCGTGGCTCATCTCGTGCGCGGCCACGTCGAGCGAGGTCAGCGGGTTGGTGTTGCCCGAGCCGTCGCCGTAGGTCATGCAGAAGCAGCTGTCCGACCAGAAGGCGTTGACGTAGGCGTTGCCGTAGTGGACGCGCGAGTAGGCGCCCTTGCCGTCGTTGCGGATGCCGTTGCGGCCGAAGGCGCTCTTGTAGAAGTCCCAGGTGATCTGGGCACCGTAGTGGGCGTCGGCGGCGGCGGTCTCCGTGTTGGAGGGGTTGCCGTTGCCCCAGACGTCGTCGGAGCCGGAGTAGAGGGTGCCGGTTCCGGAGGTGCCGCGGTTGAGGTTGTACGTCTTGTGGCCGCCGCGCGTGCCGTCCGTCAGGTTGTACGTCGACCCGGACTTGGTGGTGCTGAGGGTGACGGTGCCGCTGTAGGTGGTGTTGCCGGTGCCGGTCTCGATGGCCTGGTGCTCGTAGAGCTTCTTGCCGGTGGCGGCGTCGGTGACGACGTGCAGTTCGTTCGGGGTGCCGTCCTCCTGGAGGCCGCCGACGACCGTCTCGTAGGCGAGGGTGGGCTTGCCGTCGGCCGCCCAGATCACCTTGCGGGGTGCGGAGTTCGCCTCGGTCTTCTCCGAGCCGTCCGCCTTGGCCAGGGTCACGGCCTGCTTCTCCGCCTTGGCGGCGGAGACCGCCGGCTTGAGCGAGGCGACCTTGAGAGCGGCCTTGGTCGCTCTGGTGACGCCCTTTGTCTCGCCGGACTTCGACTCGTGCACGACGAGGTCACCGCCGAGGACCGGCAGGCCCGCGTAGGTCCGCTCGTAGCGGGTGTGGACGGTGCCGTCCGCGTCCTTGACGACGTCCTTGACGACCAGCTTCTCCTGGGCGCCGAGGCCTATCTCCTCGGCGGTCTTCGTGGCGTCCGCCTGCTGCTCCTTGATGAGCGTGGTGCGGGCGGGCGCGGAGAGCAGGACGGGTGCGGCTGCGAGGGCCGGCTTGCCGGAGGCGGAGTCGGCCGCGGCGCTGGTGCCGGAGGTCAGTCCGGTGGTGAGGAGCGCGCCGGCGGCGACGGCGGTGGCGATGGCCAGCGTGGTGCGCTTGTGACGCGCGTAGAGAGGGGAGGTCACACGAGCTCCTAAGTGTGGGGGAACTGCTGGGGTGCTGTGCGGCGGGTGGAGGAAGAGTGGCACCCCGGACGCGTACATGTCAGGAGTGCGTGTGATGTTGGCCGGAAATCGACCACGTGGAGTGTGTGTCCGGGGAACGGCGCGGGCGCCGTCCCGGGGGAGTCGAACCCGCCGGGACGGCGCCCTGATTCGGAGCCGCGAACCGTGCGCCGCGGTCTACGGGAAGGTCAGCTTCCAGCTGTTGATGTAGCCGGTGTCGGCGGCCGCGTTGTCCTGGACCCGCAGCTGCCAGACGCCGTTGGCGGCCTCGGAGGACGCGTTCACCGTGTACGTGGTGTCGATGTTGTCCGAGCTGCCGCCGGTGCCGTACCCCTTCAGCGTGTACGCCGTGCCGTCGGGCGCGACCAGCTGCACCTGGAGGTCACCGATGTAGGTGTGCACGATGTTCACGGCCACCTGGAGGTTGGACGGTGCGTTGCCGGTCCGTCCGGAGACGGTGATCGGCGACGTGACCGCCGCGCCCCGGTCCGGGATCGCCACGTCGGCGGTGTTCTCGAAGGACGTTCCCCCGCCGCCCCCGCCGCCGGAGCGGGTGCCGACGTTGATGGCCGCCCACGCGTCCTGGACCGCCTTGTACTCGGCGCTGTCGGTGCCGTAGAGCTCACCCGTGGCCGCGAGGGTGCCGGTGCGGGCGGCCGCGTAGTTGGTGGTCGACGTGAACTTGGTGGTCAGTGCGCGGAACCAGATCTTCTCCGCCTTGTCCCGGCCGATGCCGGTGACCGGAAGGCCGTCCGAGGTGGCCGAGTTGTACGTGACACCGTTGATGGTCTTGGTGCCGCTGCCCTCGCTGAGCAGGTAGAAGAAGTGGTTCGCGGGGCCCGACGAGTAGTGCACGTCGATCGAGCCGATACCCGAGTACCAGCTGTCCTTGGACGCGCCGTCCTTGCTGGGCTTGTCCATGTAGCGCAGCGGCGTGCCGTCGCCGTTGATGTCGATCTCCTCGCCGATGAGGTAGTCACCGACGTCGGAGGAGTTGTTGGCGTAGAACTCGACGGTCGAGCCGAAGATGTCGCTGGTGGCCTCGTTCAGGCCGCCGGACTCGCCGCTGTAGTTCAGGCCCGCGGTGTTGGAGGTGACGCCGTGCGTCATCTCGTGGCCGGCCACGTCGATGGCCGTGAGCGGGTGGGTGTTGCCCGAGCCGTCCCCGTAGGTCATGCAGAAGCAGCTGTCGGACCAGAACGCGTTGACGTAGTTGTTGCCGTAGTGGACACGGGAGTAGGCACCGACGCCGTCACCCTTGATGCCCGAACGGCCGTGCACGTTCTTGTAGTAGTCCCACGTCAGCGCGGCACCGTAGTGCGCGTCCGCGCCGGCGGTCTCCGCGTTGGACGCGCTCCCGTTGCCCCAGACGTCGTCGGGGCCGGAGAACAGTGTGCCCGTGCCGGAGGTGCCGCGGTTGAGGTTGTACGTCTTGTGGTTGCCGCGCGCGGCGTCGGTGAGGTTGTACGTCGACCCCGACTGCGTGGTGCCCAGCGTGACCGTGCCGCTGTACATCGTGTTGCCGGTGCCGGTCTCGATGCCCTGGTACTCGAAGAGCTTCTCGCCGGTGGCGGCGTCGGTGACGACGTGCAGTTCGTTCGGGGTGCCGTCCGCCTGGAGGCCGCCGACGACCGTCTCGTAGGCGAGGGTCGGCTTGCCGCTCGCGGCCCAGATCACCTTGCGGGGCGCCTTGTCGACGTCGGCGCTCTTGGCCTTGTCCGCCTTCGCAGCGGACAGCGCCTGCCGCTCCGCCTTGGCGGTGGAGACGGCCGCGGTCGTGGTGGCCGGCTCGATGGCGGCGCGGGTGGCCTTCACGACGGAAGCGGTGGCGTCCGCCTTCGTGCTCTTCACGACCAGGTCGCCGCCGAGGACCGGCAGGCCGTCGTAGGTCCGCTCGTAGCGCGTGTGCACGGTGCCGTCGCTGTCCTTGAGGACATCGCGGACGACCAGCTTCTCCTTGGCGCCGAGGCCGAGGTCCTTGGCGGTCTCGGCCTTGCCGGCATCGGCTTCCCGGATCAGCGCGGCGCGCTGGGCGGGGGTGAGCCGGACCGACTCCGAGCCGGGCTTCGCCTTGCTCGCGGCCGCCGGTGCCGTCGTGGGGGCCGCGGTGGCGGTGCCGGTCTGCACGGCGGCGGCGATCAGCGCGGCGACGCCGGCGAGGGCCACGGCCGCGGTGCGGCGAGGGGTGTGGGGAGTGCGTCTGTGGGAGGTACCTCTTCGCGAGGAACTGCTTCTCAACACTGACTCCTTCTGCGGGACCGGGGGTCGCCCGGCCTGGGGAGGTGGAGGTGTTGCCGTGGGGTTGCCGTGGAGCAGTCGTGGGAAGCGTGGCAGGGGAGTGCGCTTGCTGTCAGGAGCGCGTCAACACTATGGCCGGAAACGGTTCGTTGACCGGAAGTTCATGTTCGTTAAACGGACGCTTCTCCTGTCACGCACGGCACTTCGCGCACCTCACACGGACGCTGCCCGCCCCCTCTACGCCAGACTGTCCCGCCAGGCCCGGTGCAGATCCGCGAACCTGCCCGTGCCCGCGATGAGTCCGGCCGGTTCGCCGTCCTCGACGATCCGCCCGTGCTCCATCACCAGCACACGGTCCGCGATCTCCACGGTCGACAGCCGGTGCGCGATGACCACGGCGGTACGGCCCTTCAGCACCGTCGCCATCGCCCGCTGCACCGCCCGCTCGCCCGGGATGTCCAGCGAGCTGGTCGCCTCGTCGAGGATCAGCACCGCCGGGTCGGCCAGCAACGCCCGTGCGAACGCGACCAGTTGCCGCTGGCCGGCCGAGATGCGGCCGCCACGCTTGCGTACGTCGGTGTCGTAGCCGTCGGGCAGGGCGCTGATGAAGTCGTGTGCGCCGATCTCCCTCGCCGCCCGCTCGATCTCCTCGCGGCGGGCGTCCGGGCGGCCGATCGCGATGTTCTCGGCGACCGTGCCGGAGAAGAGGAACGCCTCCTGCGTCACCATGACCACCCCGCGCCGCAGTTCGGGCGTGGCGAGGTCGCGCAGGTCGACCCCGTCCAGCAGCACCCGGCCGCAGTGGGGGGCTCCCCTGCTCGAACGCAGTTGAGAGCTTGGGGAAGGGTCATAGAACCGGGCCAGCAGCTTGGCCAGCGTCGACTTGCCGGCGCCGGTGGAACCGACGACCGCGACCGTCTGCCCGGCCGGGATCGTCAGGTCGAAGCGGGGCAGCACCTCGCCGCCGGTGCGGTAGCCGAAGCGGACGCCGTCGAAGACGACCTCGCGCCCCGGGTGCTCGCCCGCGAGCGGAGGGAGCTGCCGCGGGGTCTCCGGCTCGGGCACCGACGGGGTCTGCGCGAGCAGTCCGGCGATCTTCTCCAGTGAGGCGGCCGCCGACTGGTACGAGTTGAGGAACATCCCGAGCCGGTCGATGGGGTCGTACAGTCGGCGCAGGTACAGCACGGCCGCCGCCAGCACGCCGAGGGCGAGTGTGCCGTCCGCGACCCGGTAGGCGCCCCACAGCACGATCGCCGCGACCGCGGTGTTGGCGACCAGCCGCGAGCCGGTGACGTACCGGGCCATCTCCAGCAGCGCGTCGCCGTTGGTCCGCTCGTGCCGGTGGTTGAGCGCGCCGAAGTCCGTGTCGTTGACGGCCTCGCGGCGGAAGGCGCGCACCGGGCGGATGCCGTTCATGGTCTCGACGAACTTGACGATGACGGCGGCGATCGCGGTGGACCGCGCCCGGTACACCCGTCCGGCCCGCCGCTGGTACAGCCGCACCAGGGCGTACAGCGGCACGAAAGACGCCATCGCCACCCCGCCCAGGCCCGGATCCAGCCAGAGCAGCATCACCGAGATGTAGACGAACGACAGGATGACCGTCACGAGCTCCTGGAGGCCCTCGTCCAGCAGCTCGCGCAGCGACTCCACGTCCGTCGTGGAGCGGGAGATGAGCCGCCCCGAGGTGTAGCGCTCGTGGAAGTCGACGCTCAGCGCCTGCGCGTGCCGGAAGATCCGGCCGCGCAGGTCGAGCAGCACGTCCTGGCTGACCCGGGCCGCGGCGGCGACGAACGCGAACTGCAGACCACCGGCGGCCAGCGCGCACGCCAGGTAGCCGGCCCCGACCGCGATCAGCGGTCCGTGGTCCTGCGCCCGGAACGCCGGTACGGCACGGTCGATGGCGTACGCCACGAGCAGGGGGCCCGCCTGCACGACCGCCTGCTGGAGCAGCAGCAGGAGCGTCGTGACCGTGACCCGGGCCTTCAGGGGCGCGAGCAGGGAGCGCAGGAGGGCGGCGGTGGCGCCCGGGGGTGTCGGCAGGACGTCCTGGTCGAACGGGTCGCCGGTGGCGGAGATCCGGGCGCCGGGACTGTCGTCGTCGGGTTTCTCGTCGGCCGGTGTGGTGGTGGCCGCCGTCATCGTGCGCCCTCCTCTTCCCCTGACTGTTCGCCGGACATCAGATGCGCGTACTCGGCGTTCGAGCGCAGCAGTTCGTGGTGGGTGCCGACCGCGGTGATCCGGCCGCCGGACAGCAGGGCGACCCGGTCGGCGAGCAGCACGGTGGACGGGCGGTGCGCCACGATCAGGGCCGTGGTGTCCGCGAGGACCTGGCGCAGGGCGGCCTCCACGGCGGCCTCCGTGTGCACGTCCAGCGCCGACAGGGGATCGTCCAGGACGAGGAACTCCGGCTGTCCCACGACGGCTCTGGCGAGCGCGAGCCGCTGCCGCTGCCCGCCGGAGAGGCTGAGGCCCTGCTCGCCGACCTGGGTCTCCGTCCCCTGCGGCAGCGCGTGCACGAAGTCGGCCTGTGCGACGGACAGGGCGCGCTCCAGCTCCGTCTCTCCGGCTGTGCCGTCCGCGCCCATGAGAACGTTGTCGCCGACCCCGGCCGAGAAGAGCGTGGGCTCCTCGAAGGCGACGGCGACCTTGGCGCGCAGGGACTCTCTGGAGAGGGCGCCGATGTCGACGCCGTCCAGGGTGATGCGGCCCGAGGTCAGTTCGTAGAGGCGGGGGATGAGCGCGGTGAGCGTCGTCTTGCCGCTGCCCGTCGCTCCGACCAGAGCCATGGACTCGCCGGGGCGGATGTGGAGGGTGACGTCCTCCAGGACGGGCGCCGAGCCGGGCGGGGCGTCGGGGTAGCGGAACCGGACGTTGTCGAACCGCAGGCCCTTGTCCCCGTCTTTGTCCTCGGCGCTCGGTGCGGTCACGGTCGTCTCCGAGGACTCGACGCCCTCGTCCATCACCTCGAAGTACCGCTCCGTCGCCGTGGCCGCCTCCTGGCTCATCGCCAGTAGGAAGCCGATCGACTCCACCGGCCACCGCAACGCAAGGGCCGTCGACAGGAACGCCACCAGCGTGCCCGCCGACAACGCCCCGTCGGCCACCTGGATGACCCCCACGACCAGCGCCGCCCCGATCGCCACCTCCGGCAGCGCCACGATGACGCCCCAGATCGTCGCCAGCAGCCGCGCCTTGCGCAGCTCCGTGCCGCGCAGCGTCCCCGAGAGCTCCCGGAACGCCCGAGCCTGGCTGCGATGGCGGCCGAAGCCCTTGATGACGCGGATGCCGAGGACGCTCTCCTCGACGACCGTGGTGAGGTCGCCGACCTGGTCCTGGGCGAGCCGGGTCACCTGGGCATACCGCTTCTCGAAGATCACGCAGGTCACCATGACGGGCACGGCGGGCCCGAGGATGACCAGACCGAGGGTCCAGTCCTGGAGCAGCATGATGACCACACCGACGAGGATCGTCACCCCGTTGACCAGCAGGAACGTCAGCGGAAAGGCCAGGAACTGACGCAGCAGCATCAGGTCCGTCGTCCCCCGGGACAGCAACTGCCCGGACGCCCACCGGTCGTGGAAGGCCACCGGCAGCCGCTGGAGGTGCCGGTACAGAGCCGCCCGCATCGACGCCTCGACGTGGGACAGCGGCCGCGCCACGAGCCACCGCCGCAGCCCGAACAGCAGGGCCTCCGTGAAACCGAGGAGCAGCAGGTACAGCGCCCCGAGCCAGACCCCGGCCGGGTCACGGTCCGCGACCGGTCCGTCCACCAGCCACTTCAGCACGAGCGGGATGACCAGACCCACGCAGGAGGCGAGTATCGCCACGAACGCGGCGCTGAACAGCCGCGCCCGCACGGGCCGCACGTACGGCCACAGGCGCAGCAGCGTACGCACGGCGGAACGGTCCTGGGCGGGTTCGGGTGTCGTGGCCATCATCAGCGAGCCTACGGATCGCCACTGACACTGCCCACCGAGTTTCTGCCGGGTCCCGGTCGGCCGTTGGTCCTACGACCTGGGGGTATCTCCCTGCTCGAGCGAAGCCGAGAGCTTGGGGAATGCCCGAGGGGTCGTACGGTGGCATCGACCGATCGGATGATGCCGCTTCGAGCGCGTCGGCCGATGTGGCGGCCCCCGCGCCGCCGGGATGCTCGGCACATGCCGACCGCACCCGTCATCGAAGTCACCGAACTGCGCAAGAGCTACGCCGGACGACCCGCCGTGGACGGAGTCTCCTTCGCCGTGGAGGAGGGCGAGATCTTCGGGATCCTCGGCCCGAACGGCGCCGGCAAGACCACCACCGTGGAGTGCGTCGAGGGGTTGCGGGCCCCCGACTCCGGCCGCGTCCGTGTCACCGGCCTCGACCCCGTCGCCGACCACGAGCAAGTCGCCCTGGTTCTGGGCGCGCAGCTCCAGGAGAGTCGTCTCCAGCCCAAACTCACCGTCCGCGAGGCGCTGGAGCTGTACTCCGCGTTCTATCCACGACCCGCCGACTGGCGCCCGCTGGCCGAACGCCTCGGTCTGGGGGAGAAGCTCACCACCCGGTTCGCCAAGCTCTCCGGCGGCCAGAAGCAGCGCCTGTTCATCGCGCTGGCCCTCGTCGGAGGACCCCGGATCGTCGTCCTGGACGAGCTCACCACCGGCCTCGACCCGCGCGCCCGCCGCGACACCTGGCAGCTCATCGAGGACGTCCGCGCCCAGGGCGTCACCGTCCTGCTCGTCACGCACTTCATGGAGGAGGCGCAGCGGCTGTGCGACCGGATCGCGGTGATCGACAAGGGCCGGGTGGCCGCCCTGGACACCCCGGCCGGGCTGATCCGCCGTTCGGCGGGCGCCACCGTCATCAGCTTCACCCCGTCCACGCCCCTGGACGACCGTGAGCTGAACACGCTCCCCTCCCTGGTCGCCCTCGAGCACAAGGACGGCCGGATCACGCTGTCCGGCACGGACGACACGGTCGACGCCGTGCTGTCGCTGCTCGCCCGCCGGCACATCACCGCCCATCAACTCCGCGTCACCGACGCCACGCTGGACGACGCGTTCCTGGACCTGACGGAGGCCCCGGCATGAGCACCGCACTGATCAACCCCGCGGTTCTGCGGAGCGAGTTCCGGCTCTTCCGGCGCGAGCCGGGCAGTCTCTTCTGGATCCTGCTGTTCCCGGCCCTGCTGCTGGGCATCCTCGGTTCCGTGCCGTCCTTCCGCGAGGAGCAGGACGGGCTCGGCGGGCTGCGGATCGTCGACGTGTACGTGCCCGTGTGTGTGCTGGTCGCCCTCATCATGGCCGGCGTGCAGGCGATGCCGCCGACCCTCACCGGCTACCGCGAGAACGGCATCCTGCGCCGGCTGTCCACCACACCTGTCCGGCCCTCGGCGCTGCTGGCCGCCCAGATGCTGGTGAACGGCGTGGCTGCCCTGGCCTCCGCGCTGCTCGCGCTCGCCGTCGGACGGCTCGCCTACGGCGTACGGCTGCCCGAACAGCCCGCCGGGTACCTGCTCGCGCTGCTCCTCGCCGTGCTCGCCGCCATCTCGCTGGGCGCGCTGATGTCGGCACGGGCCCGCACGACGAAGATCGCGACCGCGATCGGGACCGCCGTGTCCTTTCCGATGATGTTCTGCGCCGGGGTGTGGGTGCCGGTGCAGGCCATGCCGGACCTGCTGGGCCGCATCGTCCAGTGCACCCCGTTCGGCGCCGCCGCACGGGCCCTGGACCAGGCCGCCGGGGGCGACTGGCCGAGCTGGGGTCACCTGGGCGTGCTCGCCGCGTGGACGGCGGTGCTCTCGGCGTCGGCCGCGCGCTGGTTCCGCTGGGAGTGACCGGAGCCCGGGGAGGGGACACGGCCGTGGCCGACACTGTGGGCATGACGGACGTGGCGGGTGTGGAGCAGCGGTGGGCGGCGTACTTCCGCTGGGGGCCGTACGGGATGCTGGCGGCGGGCACCGTGCTGTCCGCGGCCACGGTCGACGCGGTCGGCATGAGCACCGTGGAGCGGTACATCGCCGTCGTCCTGGTCGGTGCCGCGGTGGTCCTCCAGCTGTGGTGGGGGCGGTGGTCCCGCGGCCGGCCCCTGGCCCCGTCGGTGCCGGGCGCCTGCTACTACTTCGTGCGCTGGGCGCTGGCCTTCGCGCTCACCTGGTGCAACCCGTTCTTCGCGTTCTACGGCTCCGCCGGGTTCGTCGGCCCCGAGCGGCTGCTGCGAGGCCGCCCGCTCATGGTCGGGGTGGTGGCCACCGCAGTGATCCTCGCGAGTTCCCAGGCCGGTGGCATGCCCCTGCACGGGCCGCTGGACTGGGCGTTGTTCGGCGGGCTGATGTGCTTCTACATCGTGCTGCTGATCGTCTTCGGTCAGCTGGCCGGGCGGGAGGAGGAACGCACCCGGATCCAGACCGCGACCATCACCGAACTGGAGCGCACCAACGCGGCCCTGCAGCAGGCCCTCGACGAGAACGCCGCCCTGCACGCCCAGCTCCTGGTGCAGGCCAGGGAGGCCGGGGTCGCCGACGAGCGCCGACGGCTGGCCGCCGAGATCCACGACACCATCGCCCAGGGGCTGACCGGCATCATCGCCCAGCTCCAGGTCGTGGCGAACACCCCGGACGTGGACCTGGCCCGTGAGCACGTGACCCGCGCGACGGACCTGGCCCGGCACAGCCTCGGCGAGGCCCGCCGCTCCGTGCACAACCTCGCCCCCGTGGCGCTGGCCGACGCCGGACTGCCGGAGGCCCTGAAGAAGACGGTCACCGAGTGGGGCGAACGGGCGGGCGTGCGTGCCGAGTTCACGGTCACCGGTACCGACGAGCAACTCCACGAGGAGATCGCGGCCACGCTCCTGCGGATCGTCCAGGAGGCCCTCTCCAACACCGCCCGGCACGCCGCCGCCGACCGCGTCGGTGTCACCCTGTCCTTCCTCGGCGACGAGGTCATCCTCGACATCCGTGACGACGGCCGCGGCTTCGACCCCCTCGCCGTCCCCGAACGCACCAGCTCCGGCGGCTTCGGCCTCGACGGCATGCGCGCCCGCGCCGAACGCGTCGCCGGGTTCCTCACGGTCGAGTCCGAGCCTGGCCACGGTACGGCCGTCTCCGCTCGCGTACCGTTGGTCCGCCATGACTGAGGACGCCGCGATCACCCTGCTCATCGTCGACGACCACCCCGTCGTACGGGACGGTCTGCGCGGCATGTTCGAGTCCGCGCCGGGGTTCCGCGTCCTGGGGGAGGCGTCCAACGGCGTCGAGGCGGTCTCGCTCGCCGCGGGCCTCGACCCCGACGTGATCCTGATGGACCTGCGCATGCCGGGCGGCGGGGGAGTGGACGCCATCCGCGAACTGACCGGCGCCGGCGCCCGGGCCAAGGTCCTCGTCCTGACCACGTACGACACCGACTCCGACACCCTTCCCGCCATCGAGGCGGGCGCGACGGGCTACCTCCTGAAGGACGCCCCGAGGGACGAACTGTTCGCGGCGGTCCGCGCGGCGGCGGAAGGCCGGACCGTCCTCTCCCCGGCCGTGGCCTCCCGCCTGGTCTCGGCGGTCCGTGCTCCCCGGGCCCCCGGCCACGAGACGCTCTCCGCCCGCGAGCGCGAGGTCCTCGCCCTGGTCGCCAAGGGCACCTCCAACCGCGAGATCGCCCGTGAACTCTTCATCAGCGAGGCCACGGTCAAGACGCACCTCACGCATCTCTACGCGAAGCTGGGCGTGAAGGACCGGGCGGCGGCGGTGGCCACGGCCTACGAGCGAGGCATCCTGGGCTAGCCCGGGTACGGCAGCAGACCTGCCGCGGTCTTCTCCCAGGCGGCCTTCAGCTCGGTGAGCAACTCCGGCTCGTCCGGGGCGAGGTCGGCCTGTTCGCGGGAGTCGGCGGCCAGGTTGTACAGGTGGTCGGTGCCCTTGTCGTCCCGGTAGTACTTCCAGTCGCCCCGCCTGAGCGCCCGGTTGCCCCGCACCCGCCAGAACAGGTCCCGCTCGGGCAGTGGTTCGCCGCGGAGCAGGTACCCGGCGAGGCTGGTGCCGTCCAGCGGATACGCCGGGTCGGGCCGGGCACCGGCCAGCTCCAGCAGGGTCGCGGTCCAGTCGGGGGAGAAGTTCGGCTCGTGGCTGACCTGATGGCCGTCGATCCGGGCGGGCCAGCGCAGGATCGCGGGCACCCGGATGCCGCCCTCCTGGAGGGAGAACTTCCCGCCGCTCAGGGGCCACAGGTACGACCAGCGCTCCCCGCCGTTGTCGCTGGCGAAGAGCACGACGGTGTTCTCCTCCTGTCCGGAACGGCGCAGCGCGGCGAGCACCTCGCCGACGGACGCGTCCAGGCTCTCCACCATCTGGGTGTACTTCGCGACCGAGCCGCCGTCGTAGTGGTTCACGCGCCGCGTCGCGACGAGTTACGCCGAGCCGCACGACGACCCGCGCCGAGTCACGCCGAGCCGCGCCGACCCGCGACGCCCCGCACCCACTCGCGCCGAGCCACGATGACGCCCCGCCCGGCGAAACGATGCTTCAGCCGGTCACGCGCAGCAGCAGCACCGCCCGCGCCGGCATCGTGATCTCCGTCCCCGCCCGGTGCTCCACGCCCGGCGCCTCCCCCTGCTCCTCCAGGCTCGTGTCGACGACGACCTCGTACCGCTCCGCCCACGGCGGCCCGGGCAGCACGAAGTCCACGGGCTCCTCGCCCGCGTGCAGGACGGCCAGGAAACTGTCGTCGAGGATCTGCCGCCCGCGCTCGTCCCGGCCCGGGATGTCCCGGCCGGACAGGTACATCGCGAGGGTGGCGGCCGGCGCGTACCAGTCCCGCTCCGTCATCTCGGCGCCCCGGGAGGTGAACCAGGCCAGGTCGCGCAGCCCGTCCGCGGTCTGCGCCCGGCCCGAGAAGAACGCCCGGCGCCTGAGCACCGGGTGCCGGTGGCGGAGCCGGATCAGCCGGGAGGTCAGCTCGAACAGGGTCCTCCAGCCCGGGTCCTCCAGCAGGCTCCAGTCCACCCAGCCGATCTCGTTGTCCTGGCAGTAGGCGTTGTTGTTGCCGCGCTGGGTGCGGCCCATCTCGTCGCCCGCGACCAGCATGGGCACGCCCGTGGACAGCAGCAGCGTGGTGAGCAGGTTCCTGAGCTGCCGCCGCCTCAGCGCCCGTACGCCCTCGTCGTCCGTCTCGCCCTCGGCACCGCAGTTCCAGGCCCGGTTGTCGTCCGCGCCGTCCCGGTTGCCCTCGCCGTTGGCCTCGTTGTGCTTGCGCTCGTAGGACACGAGGTCGCGCAGGGTGAAACCGTCGTGCGCGGTGACGAAGTTGACGGACGCGTACGGCCTGCGCCCGCCCCAGGCGTACAGGTCGCTGGAGCCCGACAGGCGATAGCCCATCTCCCGTACGTCCGGCAGGGCGTGCCGCCAGAAGTCCCGCACGGCGCCCCGGTACCGGTCGTTCCACTCCGTCCACAGCGGCGGGAAAGCCCCCACCTGGTACCCGCCCGAGCCGACGTCCCACGGCTCGGCGATCAGCTTCACCCGCCGCAGCACCGGGTCCTGGGCGATGACCGCCAGGAACGGGGAGAGCATGTCGACGTCGTGCATGGAACGGGCCAGCGCCGCGGCCAGGTCGAAGCGGAAGCCGTCCACACCCATCTCGGTCACCCAGTACCGCAGGGAGTCGGTGATCAGCCGCAGGACGTGCGGCTGGACCACGTGCAGGGTGTTGCCGCAGCCGGTGTAGTCGGCGTACCGGCGCGGGTCTTCCTGGAGGCGGTAGTAGCCGCGGTTGTCGATGCCCTTCAGGGACAGTGTCGGGCCGAGTTCGCCCGCCTCCGCCGTGTGGTTGTAGACCACGTCGAGGATGACCTCGATCCCGGCCGCGTGCAGGGCGCGCACCATGCGTTTGAACTCGCCGACCTGCTGGCCGGTCGTCCCGGAGGCCGCGTAACCCGCGTGCGGGGCGAAGTAGCCGACGGAGTTGTAGCCCCAGTAGTTCCGCAGGCCTCTGCGCAGCAGATGGTCCTCGTGGGCGAACTGGTGCACCGGCAGCAGCTCCACCGCCGTCACGCCCAGCTCGACCAGGTGCTCGATCGCGGCCGGGTGCGCGAGACCCGCGTAGGTGCCGCGCAGTTCCCCGGGGATGCCGGGGTGCAGCCGGGTGAAGCCCTTGACGTGCAGCTCGTAGATCACCGAGTCCGCCCACGGCGTCTTCGGGCGGCGGTCGTCGGACCAGTCGTCGTCATCGTGGACCACGACACCCTTGGGGACGTACGGCGCCGAGTCCCGCTCGTCGCGCACGGTATCGGCGACGTGCTGCTGCGGCCAGTCGCGGACGTGCCCGTACACCTCGGGAGGCAGCGAGAAGTCCCCGTCCACCGCACGGGCATACGGGTCCAGGAGCAGCTTCGCCGGGTTCCAGCGGGAGCCCGTCCACGGGTCCCAGCGGCCGTGCACCCGGTAGCCGTACCGCTGCCCGGGCAGGGCGCCCGGGACGAAGCCGTGCCAGATCTCGTGGGTCAGCTCGCCGAGCCGGACCCGCGACTCCTTGCCCGCCTCGTCGAAGAGGCACAGCTCGACGCCCTCGGCACCGCCCGCCCACAGGGCGAAGTTGGTCCCCGCCACCCCGTCCGGGCCGACCCGGAACCGGGCGCCCAGCGGCGTCGGCGCGCCCGGCCAGGCAGGCACCGTGGGCGGCGGCGCGGCCCGCCGTACGCCGTTCGCGGCGGCCTGGCGCCCGTTCCCGGCGGCCTGATGACCGGCCACCGCCTCCTGCTCGGCTGCGCTGGACACCTGTCAGCCTCCCGCGGCTCGTGGGGCGACTGGGGACAGGGGGGTGCGGCCCCGTGCGCGGCTCGGTCGCGGCTCCCCTGCGCGTCGTCCTCCCCACTGTTCTGCCCAGAGCGTGGGTCGCACTCACGTTTCCCCGGGGGCGGGCATGGTCGTTTCCCGGGGACGCGGCCGGTCGTTGGGCACCTCGTGAGGCACGTACAAGGGCGCGCGCGGCGCGCGAGGGCCGCGCTGGCCGCCGTAGTGACATGGGCAGGGCTGCTGGCCGGGACGACGGGCTGTACCTCGGACGACGTGGGGGGTATCGCCGGGGCGTTCGGCGCGCCCCCGGCGCCCGAGGACGTCATCCGGATCTCGCCCGACGACGGCAGCAGGGGTGTGCGCCCCGGCAGGAAGCTGCGGGTGCGCGTGCCCGACGGACGCCTGGAGTCGGTGAAGGTCGTCAGGTCGCAGGACGCGCAGGAGACCCCGGTGCGCGGGCGTCTGTCCGCCGACCGGCTCACCTGGGAGCCGGAGGAGAAGCGGCTGGCGCTGGCCGCCAGGTACACGGTCGACGTGGTGGCCGTGGACGGCGACGGACGCCGCTCGGCCCGGCACACCACCTTCACGACGTACGTCCCCGAGGAACGCTTCATCGGCTACGTCACCCCGGAGAACCGCGCCACGGTCGGCACCGGCATGATCGTCTCACTGGAGTTCAACCGGGAGATCACCCGCCGCGCCGCCGTGGAACGCGCGGTGCGGGTCACCGCCAGCCCCGCCGTCGAGATCCGCCCGCACTGGTTCGGCAGGACCCGCCTGGACTTCCGCCCCGAGGAGTACTGGAAACCCGGCACCCAGGTCACCGTGGCCCTGCGCCTGCGGGACGTGGAGGGGGCCCGCGGGGTCTACGGCCTGCAGCACAAGACGTTCTCCTTCACCGTCGGCCGCAGCCAGGTCTCGGTGGTCGACGCCGCCCGGCACACCATGGAGGTGCGCCGCGACGGCGAGGCGCTCGCCACCGTGCCGGTCACGGCCGGCGCCCCCAAGATGACCACCTACAACGGCAAGATGGTGGTGACCGAGATGCTGGAGGTCACCCGGATGAACGGCGCCACGGTCGGCTTCAAGAAGCGCAACGGCAAGGGCGAGTACGACATCCCGGACGTCCCGCACGCCATGCGCCTGACCGACTCCGGCACCTTCCTGCACGGCAACTACTGGGCCCATCACTCCGTCTTCGGACACAGCAACGTCAGCCACGGCTGCGTGGGACTGCGTGACGTGAAGGGCGGCGGCTCGGCCACCCCGGCCGGCTGGTTCTTCGACCGCAGCCTCGTCGGGGACGTCGTCGAGGTCGTCAACAGCAAGGACGAAGAGGTCGCTCCCGACAACGGACTCGGAGGCTGGAACATGGGCTGGAATGCATGGAAAGCGGGCAGTGCGGTGAAGTAGCCCGACACCGGGGTGATGTGACCGGGCGTTCTGTTGGGACCGAACGGTGACAATCGCGGGCCGCCGGTGCCGTACCCCCTGTGGTTACTATTCGCCGGTGCGCGGGGGACGCGCAGGGGTGGGCCTGACCAGGCCCGGGGAGGGGAGAACGACTTGAACGGGCGACCGATATCGGGGGCGTCGGTTGGTGGGCGGAAGGGAGCGCGCGCGCTGATACTCGGCGCGCTGCTGCTCGCCGTCACGGCGTGCGGTGGCGGAGGGACCGGTTCCGGCGCCGGCGGGGGCGAGGGCAAGGGCTCGGACGCCGCGCAGAGCAAGCAGTCCGAGGCCGTCGTCAGCATCGCGCCGAAGGACGGCGCCAAGTCCGTCGACACCAGCGGCGCGCTGAAGGTCACCGCCGCCAAGGGGAAGCTGACCGAGGTCGAGGTCAAGGACGGCAAGGGCAGGAAGATCGCCGGGAAGATATCCGGCGACGGCGCCACCTGGACGCCGTCCACCCATCTGGCCGCGGCCACCGAGTACAAGGTCCACGCCATCGCCAAGGACTCCGAGGGCCGCACGGCCGCGGAGGACGCCGGCTTCACCACGCTGACGCCGAAGAACACCTTCACCGGCACCTTCACCCCCGAGGACGGCTCCAAGGTCGGCGTCGGGATGCCGTTCTCCATCCGCTTCGACCGGGGCATCACCAGCCCGGAAGACGTCGAGAAGGCCATCCGCATCAAGACGGAGCCGGCCGTGGACGTCGAGGGCCACTGGTTCGGCAACGACCGTCTCGACTTCCGCCCCGAGAAGTACTGGAAGCCCGGCACGAAGGTCACCGT
Organism: Streptomyces sp. NPDC006372; assembly: GCF_040612515.1. NCBI lineage: Bacteria > Bacillati > Actinomycetota > Actinomycetes > Kitasatosporales > Streptomycetaceae > Streptomyces > Streptomyces sp. NPDC006372. The sequence goes on from NZ_JBEXQJ010000014.1 coordinate 23,053, forward strand.
CGACCTCGACCTCGACGGTGTCGAGGGACGCCCCGGTGTCTACGGCGAGCAGGACAAGACCGTCGACTTCACCATCGGCCGCAACCAGGTCTCCGTGGTCGACGCCAAGAAGCTCACGATGAAGGTCATGCGCGACGGCAAGACCATCAAGACCATCCCGGTCACCACCGGCAAGCCCGGCATGGAGACCTGGAACGGCCAGATGGTCGTCAGCGAGATGCTCACGGTGACCCGGATGAACGGCGAGACGGTCGGCTACGGCGGCGAGTACGACATCAAGGACGTCCCGCACGCCATCCGCCTCACCAACTCCGGCACCTTCCTGCACGGCAACTACTGGGCGGGCGGCGCCTTCGGCAACTACAACGCCAGCCACGGCTGCATCGGCCTGCGGGACGTGCGCGGCGGCTGGGACAAGAAGGTGCCGGCCGCGTGGTTCTTCAACCACTCGATGGTCGGCGACGTGGTGGTCGTCAAGAACTCCGAGGACCGGATCGTCGATCCGGACAACGGGCTCAACGGCTGGAACATGTCCTGGGAGAAGTGGAAGAAGTAGCTCTCGTTCGCGTACACCCTGAAGAGCCCGGCCGGTGTGACCCACCGCACCGGGCTCTTTCGCGTCAGCCCCCGTGCTGTGCTGCCCTGGGGGACGACCCCCAGACCCCCAGCCGTATGTGACCCACCGCACCGGCCCGATACCCGTCAGCCCCCGTGCTGTGCTGCCCTGGGGGACGACCCCCGGACCCCCAGCCGTATGTGACCCACCGCACCGGCCCGATACCCGTTAGCCCCCGTTAACCTGCTCCCTATGACCGTCTCTCTCGAAGTCGCTGAAGGTGTCGGCACGCTGCGCCTGGACCGTCCGCCCATGAACGCGCTGGACATCGCCACGCAGGACCGGCTGAAGGAACTCGCCGAGGAGGCCGCGCGCCGGGAGGACGTGCGGTCCGTGGTGGTCTACGGCGGGGAGAAGGTGTTCGCGGCCGGCGCGGACATCAAGGAGATGCAGGCGATGGACCACACCGCGATGGTCCTGCGTGCCCGCGCCCTGCAGGACTCGTTCACCGCCGTGGCCCGGATTCCCAAGCCGGTCGTCGCGGCCGTGACGGGCTATGCGCTCGGCGGCGGCTGTGAACTCGCGCTCTGCGCGGACTTCCGGATCGCCGGCGATAACGCCAAGCTCGGCCAGCCGGAGATCCTGCTCGGCCTGATCCCCGGCGCGGGCGGCACCCAGCGCCTGGCCCGGCTCGTGGGCCCCTCCAAGGCCAAGGACCTGATCTTCACGGGCCGGATGGTGAAGGCGGACGAAGCGCGCGAGATCGGCCTGGTGGACCGGGTCGTGCCCGCCGACGAGGTGTACACCCAGGCGCACGCCTGGGCCGCGAAGCTGGCGCAGGGCCCGGCGCTCGCGCTGCGCGCCGCCAAGGAGTCGATCGACGCGGGCCTGGAGACGGACCTCGACACGGGCCTGACGATCGAACGGAACTGGTTCGCTGGCCTGTTCGCCACCGAGGACCGCGAGCGCGGGATGCGCAGCTTCGTGGCGGAGGGGCCGGGTAAGGCGAAGTTCCTCTGAACATCCCTCCAGGGGCTTGCTGTTGACGCGGCGTCTAATCCCGGTCCCTCGATAGAGGGGTTTATGACAGCCTTAAGGCAGCCTTAAGCGTGTCCGGCCGAGGTGGCCTGCCGATTGCCCCGAAACGGGGCGTTGCCGCAGGTCAAACCGGCTGTGGGCGGCTCCGAAGTGCCGTCGGCATATGTCACCGGATCGTCGGGTGAGGACCCGTTTCCGGGGGTGTATTCCCCGGGAACGGCCCCCAAGGGCGACCCGGGCGGCCATGATGGGGGGCATGGCGGGGCTGGAGGGTATGGAACAGCCGCGGGGACACGCACATGCGTCCGCGGCGCGCTGGTCGCCGACCGTCGAGGACGAACACGCCCTGAAGGCGCTGGAGTTGTACGGCAACCCGACGGAGGCAGAAGTTCCACTGCCGTCCCGCCCCGAGTCCGCGGCCACCGCCAGACGGCTGACCCAGGTCGTGATCCTCCGCCACTGGGGGCTCACCCCCAAGACCACGGAGGACGCGGTCCTGCTCGTCTCCGAACTGGTCGGCAACGCCGTACGCCACACCGGCGCCCGCGTCTTCGGATTACGCATGCACCGGCGCCGCGGCTGGATCCGCGTCGAGGTCCGCGACCCTTCCCGGGGGCTGCCGTGCCTGATGCCGGTCCAGGAGTTGGACATCAGTGGCCGCGGCCTGTTCCTCGTCGACAAGCTGGCCGACCGCTGGGGGGTCGATCTGCTGCCCCGCGGCAAGACCACGTGGTTCGAGATGCGGGTCGCCGACCGCTGAGGACCGCCTCCGGGCTCGGCGCCCGAACGGCCGCACGGCCGGTGACAGGTCACTCGGCCGCCGGACAGGGGAATCACCGGTTTCCAGGTGAAGCACACCTTAAATGGTGCAATGCACCGCCATCTCGTCAAGAGCGCCCTCGTCGCGGGTGCCGCCCTCGCCGTACTCGCCGCCTGTGGCACCGCGGGCGGGGACCGGACCTCCGCAGCGCACGGCACCAAGGCCGCCGTGCCCGCACCGCCCGAGAGGAAGCCCGTCCGGGGGCTGCCGGGCATGCCACCGGTCCTCGACCCGGAGGACGTGTACGCGGCCGACCGCCCGAACAAGCTGTCGCCCGTGGTCAAGGACTTCCCGTCCCGGGTCTACGTCCCCAACACCGAGTCCGACACCGTCTCGGTCATCGACCCGAAGACGTACGAGATCATCGAGACGATCAGCGTGGGCCGTCAGCCTCAGCACGTCGTCCCGTCCTGGGACCTCAAGACGCTGTGGGTCAACAACAACCGCGGTCACACCCTCACCCCGATCGACCCGAAGACCGGAAAGGCGGGGAAGGATGTCGAGGTCCACGACCCGTACAACCTCTACTTCACGCCCAACGGCAGATACGCCGTCGTCATGGCCTCCCTCGACCGCGAGCTGGTCTTCCGCGACCCGCACACCATGGAGATCAAGAAGACGGTCCCGGTCTCCTGCTACGGCGTCAACCACGCCGACTTCTCCCTCGACGGGCGCTACTTCATCGTCTCGTGCGAGTTCAGCGGCGAACTGCTCAAGGTCGACACCGAGAAGATGGAGGTCGTCGGGCAGCAGCGGCTGCCGTTCGACGGTGCCATGCCGCAGGACGTCAAGGTCTCGCCCGACGGCAAGAGGTTCTACATCGCCGACATGATGGCCCACGGCATGTGGGTCCTGGACGGCGACCGGTTCACCGAGCCTACGCTGCTGCCCACCGGCAAGGGCTGCCACGGCCTGTACGTCAGCCGCGACTCCCGCGAGATGTACGTGTCCAACCGCGGCGAGGGCACGATCTCCGTCTTCGACTTCACACAGGACAAGCTGACCAAGAAGTGGCAGCTGCCCGACGGCGGCAGCCCCGACATGGGCGGCGTCTCCGCCGACGGCAAGGTGCTGTGGCTGTCCGGCCGCTACGACGCCGAGGTGTACGCCATCGACACCCGCACCGGCGAGCAGCTCGCCCGCATCCCGGTCGGCAGCGGACCGCACGGCCTCGCGGTCTACCCCCAGCCCGGCCGCTACTCGCTCGGCCACACGGGCATCTTCCGGTGAGCGCCCTCCGCCCCGGCCGGCCCTTGAGTCTCCCCCCACTGGAGGGTCCAGACTCCCGGACATGACCGACGACGGCACCGGACTGCTCACCATCGGCGAACTGGCCCGGAACACCGGACTGACCGTGCGCACCATCCGGTACTGGTCCGACGAGGGCGCGCTGCCCCCGGTGGGACGGTCCACGGGCGGTTACCGGCTGTACGACGCCGCGTCCGTGGCCCGTCTGGAGCTGATCCGGACGCTGCGCGAACTCGGGCTCGGGCTGGCGGACGTCCGGCGGGTGCTCGCCGGTGAGACGACGGTCGCGCAGGTCGCGGCCGCGCACGTGGTCGCCCTTGACGCCCGGATCCGGTCGCTGAAGGTGACGCGTGCGGTGCTGTCGACGGTCGCCCGACGTGGCTCCGGAGCGGAGGAGATGAAGCTCGTGAACAGACTGGCACGGCTGTCGGCGGCCGAGCGGCGGCGCATCCTGGAGGAGTTCGTGGACGAGGTGTTCCACGGGCTGGACACGGCGGACCCGGTGATCCGCGACCGCATGCGGAACACCGCGGCCGACCTGCCCGACGAGCCCACCCCCGAGCAGGTCGACGCCTGGCTGGAGCTGGCCGAGATGCTCCAGGACCCGGACTTCAGGGCCCAGATGCGCAAGGTCGCCGAGTTCAACGCGGCCGACCGCGGTCATGACACACCCGCCGGGGCGTCCCTGTGGTTCTCCCAGCGGCTCGTGCAGCTCGGTGCCGAGGCCCGCGAGCGCGGCATCGCCCCCGGCTCGCCGGAGGCGGACCGGGTGCTGCGCGAGCTGCTGGGCGACGCCGACCCCGCCACCGTGCTGGACCGGCTGCGCTCGCACGCCACCCACAGGGTCGCCCGCTACCGCGAGTTGCTCGCGATCGTGAAGGGCGCCGGACCCGAGGCGGCGTACCGGGAGGAGTTCGCGTGGGTGGTCGCCGCGCTGGAGGCCCGCGCGGGCGGCTAATCTGACCTGCGTCAGCACGACGCGTCAGTACGGCGCAGAACACGAGAGTAGGGGCGGATCGGTGGCGGACATCGAGGAAGCACGCAAGCAGTTCGAGCGGATCGATACGGACGGTGACGGCTACATCACCGCTGCCGAGTTCAAGGCCGCCCTGGCCCAGTCGGGCGACTGGAACGTCACCGAGTCGGTCGCCGAGGTCGTCATCAAGACCCGCGACCTCGACGGCGACAAGCGGCTGAGCTTCGACGAGTTCTGGGCCTACCTGAACAAGTGACGCCGGCTTTCCCGGTGCGGGGCCCGGACCGTTCGCGGGACGGACCGGGCCCCTCGTCATGTCCGGCGCGCCGTGCGGACGCTCCAGCGGCCGTCGTGACGTTCCAGTGCCAGCGGCAGGTCGAAGCACTTGCCGAGCTGATCGGCGGTCAGCACCCCGGGCACCGGGCCGCCGACGAGGGGCCGTCCCTCGCGCAGCAGCAGGGCGTGCGTGGTGTGAGCCGGCAGCTCCTCCAGGTGGTGCGTGACCAGGACTGTCGCCAGGTGCGGATGCTCCCGGCGCAGTCCCCCCAGAGCCCCGATCAGCTGCTCCCGGCCCGGCAGGTCCAGGCCGGTGGCCGGTTCGTCGAGCAGCAGCAGCCGGGGCTCGGGCATCAGCGCCCGGGCGATCAGCGTCCGGCCGCGCTGCCCTTGCGAGAGGGTGGGCCAGCGCGCCTCACGGTGCTCGGCCAGCCCCATCGTCCGGATCAGCCGTTCCGCCCGTTCGAGCTGCTCAGGCGCCGGACGCCACCGGGGCAGGGGCTCCACCGAGTTGGTCAGGCCGGTCAGCACGACGTCCCGTACCCGCAGCGGCGAGGTCAGCGGGTGCCGGGGGTCGACGTGCCCGACGTGGCTGCGCAGCTCCCGCAGATCGACCCGGCCCAGCCGGTGGCCCAGTACCTCCACGGCGCCCCGGGTGGGGTGGACGAGCGCGCCGAGCAGTCCGAGCAGCGTGGACTTGCCCGCGCCGTTCGCACCGAGCAGCGCCCAGTGCTCACCGGCCCGGACGGTCAGGGACACCTCCCGAAGGATCGGCCGGCCGTCGCGTACGACGTGCACGTCCTCGGCGCGCAGGACGACCGGCCTCACCGCAGCGCCCTGTTGACCGCGGACAGCACCGCCTGCACCGGCGCGGCCGGGCCGGGCCCGCCCCGGCCCGCGCCCCAGCACGTCGTACCGCCGACGCGGCACTCGGCGAAGGCGTCGGTGCCTTCGGCGCCCGCCTGCTCGTGGAGGTCGAGGACGTCCACGTCGATCCCCGCTCCGGCCAGCGCGTCGACGAACGCGGAGACGGGTCCGCTGCCGGTGCCCTCGTAGTCGCCGGTGCGCTCGCCGGTCCGCAGTGTGCACACGAAGCGGTGCCCACCGCCGGCCTCGTCCCGGTGTACGGACCAGGCGTCCAGGGCCACCTCCTCGTCCTCGACCAGGTACGTCGCCCGGAACAGCTCGTACAGCTCCTTCGCCGTCATCTCCCGCCCGCTGTCGTCGGTCGCCCGCTGCACGGCCCGGGAGAAGTCCGGGCGCATGCGCGCGGGGATGTCGACGCCGTGGTGGGTGCGCAGCAGGTAGGCCATACCGCCCTTGCCCGACTGCGAGTTCACGCGGATCACGGCCTCGTAGGAGCGGCCCACGTCGGCCGGGTCGATCGGCAGGTACGGCACCGACCAGGGTGCCTGCCGCTCGGGTACCCCCAGCTCCCTTGCCCGCTCGGCGTGCCGGGCCAGTCCCTTGCTGATCGCGTCCTGGTGGGTGCCCGAGAAGGCGGTGTGGACCAGCTCCCCGGCGTAGGGGTGGCGCGGGTGCACGGGCAGCCGGTTGCAGTGCTCGACCGTCTCCCTGACCGTGTCGACGTCACTGAGGTCGACCATGGGGTCGACGCCCTGGGCGTACAGGTTGAGCGCCAGGGTCACCAGGTCGACGTTGCCGGTGCGCTCCCCGTTGCCGAACAGGCAGCCCTCGACGCGCTGGGCGCCGGCCAGGACGGCCAGCTCGGCGCAGGCGACGCCGGTGCCGCGGTCGTTGTGCGGGTGCACGGAGAGGATCACGCTGCCGCGCCGGGACAGGTTCCGGTGCAGGTACTCGATCTGGTCGGCGTACACGTTGGGCGTCGCGATCTCCACCGTCGCCGGGAGGTTGTGGGTCACCGGCCGGTCGGGGCTCGCGTCCCACAGTTCGGTCAGTCCGTCGCACAGTTCCAGGACGAAGTCCGGCTCGGTGAGGTTGAAGGTCTCCGGGGAGAACTGGAAACGGACGGCAGGGCGGCTGTCCGCCCGGCGGGCCATGTGCTCGGCGGCCTCCCGTACGGTCCGCCACACCTCGGCCCGGTCCCGCCCGAGGACGACGTCCCGCCACACCGGCGAGGTCGCGATGTACAGGTGCACGACGGCCCTCGGCAGCCCCTCGATCGCCTCGAAGGTGCGGTCGATCAGGTCCCGGCGGGCCGGGGTGAACACGACGGGTGTGACGTCGTCCGGTACGGCACCGCTGGTCACCAGGTGCCGTACGAAGTCGAAGTCGGTGCGGCTGGCCGAAGGGTAGCCGACCTCGATCTCCTTGAAGCCCATGCCGGTCAGCAGGTCGAAGAAACGGCGCTTGCGCGGGGTGTCCATCGGTTCGGCGAGAGCCTGGTTGCCGTCGCGCAGGTCGACGGGGACCCACAGGGGAGCGCGCTCGATCCGGGCGGCGGGCCAGTCGCGGCCGGCGGCGGGTACGTGCACGCGGTCCTGGAAGGGACGGTAGCGGTGGAACGGCATGGGGCCCGGGCGCTGGGGGTTCCAGGCCGGGGCGGGAGTGGTGGTCATCGTCGGCTGTTGCCTTCGGCTCGGTCGGACGGTGACCGGCAGCACGGCGCCCCGCGGCGGGGTGCCGGTCGCGTCAGGCCCCGCCGCGGCAGCCGAGAAGAAGGAGACCGCGGAGTGTCATGAGCAGTACGCTAGCCACTCCTCAGCTCCTCAGACAAGTGGAATCGTCGGTAGAATTCCCCTACTCCTCAGACAGGTTGGTGACCCCCATGCCGCTCGGCGCCGTCCGCCCCAGCCCCCTGGTCGAGCAGGCCGCCGCCCGGCTGCGCGAGCAGATCACCGGCGGCGACTGGCCGGTCGGCACCAGGCTGCCCGGCGAGACGACCCTGGCGAAGGAGCTCGGTGTGGGCCGCTCCACCGTGCGGGAGGCGCTGCGCGTGCTGGCGGGCGCTGGGCTGGTGCGGCCCCGCCAGGGTGCCGGTGTCTTCGTCATCGCGGCCGAAGCGGTCGAGGACTGGTCCTCGAGGTTGCGTCGGGCGGCCGTGGCCGACGTCTACGAGGTCCGTATGGCGGTCGAGGTCCACGCGGCCCGGCTGGCCGCGCGTCGCCGCACCCCCGAGGACGTCACGGCGATAGGGGCCGCGCTGGAGGGCCGCCGGGCCGCCGCGGCGGCCGACGACGCCGCCTTCGTCGACGCGGACATCGCCTTCCACGCCGCGGTGGTCGCCGCCGCGCACAACCCGGTGCTCGCCGACCTGTTCACCGAGTTCACGCCGGTCCTGCGGGACGGCCTGACCGAGCTCCTGTCGCTGACCACCCTGCGCGCCGACGACCCGGGTACCGGCGACGCGGCGCACGAGGCGCTCCTCCGGGCGGTGCGGGACGGGGACGCGGAGGGAGCCGCGGAGGTGCTGCGGCGGGAACTGGAGGACCCGTTCGCCGCGGACCCGGCCGCACGCGCCACATGACGCGACCGCCTCATGGCGTGGGCGGTCAGGCGTCCTCCGCCCACTTCCGCAGCGCCGCCTTGCTCGGGAAGTCGGCCACGTTCTTGTCCAGCGGGTCGTCGGTGTACTGGTGGAAGCGCCACTTCGCCTTGATGCGGGGCTTTCCGGCGCTGACGTAGTCGGCGATCCACAGGCCGTCGCCCGCGTAGGACGTCGTGTCGATGTTCAGCCAGAAGTGCCGGTTCGCGTAGAGGACGACCTGGTTGTTCGGCCGCAGGTCCTTCAGCTTCCGGATGAACAGGTCCTTCTCCGCGTTGCTCGCGTGCGTCCCCTCGCTGGTCGTCTCCCAGTCGACGGCGAGGATGTCGCCCGGCCGGTCCGGGGCCTTGCCGACGAAGTACTCGGCCTGGGCGCTGAGGTTGCCGGGCCACAGGAAGTGGTAGAAGCCGACGACCAGCCCGTGGTCCCGCGCCCGTTTCGTCTGGGCGGCGAGTCTGGGGTTGACGTAGGAACGCCCCTCGGTCGCCTTGACGAAGGCGAAGGACAGGCCGTCGGTGTCGTAGGAGGAGGACTGGTAGGCACTCACGTCGATGCCGCGCAGCATGGGGTCTCCCTGGAGTGCTGGTGGGGGGAGGGGAGTGGGTGCCCCCACCATGGCACGGGCTGCTCTGGTCTGACGTGGGAATGTCAACTTCGAGGCCCGGGGGTGTGTCACGGTTTCCGCGGGACGTCCGACCCGACCACATGGTGGACAGTCAGAAACATTTTCTACGAAGGCCCTTGGCGGCACGTGACCGCGACGTCACTGCCGGTTCACCTGGGTTTTCTCCTGCTCATGGGCGTCCTGCGGAACCGAGTCGGCCGGCTCCGTGCTCTCCGGTTTCCGCTGCCGATGGTTGCCCGCGGATGTCGCCGAGGTTAAGGTCTGCTCGCGCGGTGGTTACCCGAGAAAGTCCGGGCCGCCGCAGTCGGAGTCGCAACGGGGCATTCCGGCATCACGGGGGAGGACCACCGGCGTTCCCTCTCCTTCTGTCAGGGGATTCTTGGCGGTGCGTGGCCGCTCGGCCATGGGCACGGCTCTTCACACTTTTCATTTCGCGTTCCGCATGGGCATGTGAGCGTTCGCCGAAGAACGTCTCGCTCGCATGCTGCATGCGCACGCCTTCATGCGGGGGAAATGCGCAATGGGGCTTTTGCGTACCGAGGGCTTCGAAAGACTCTTACAGACGGTCGCCTCGGAATCCGTGGCGCACGCGACCGCCGGTCCTGCCGTGCGGCACCTGGCCACGATCGGCGAGCGGCTCGCGCCCGAGGTGGCACTCGGCGCGCTACGACCGGCCGAACGCCACCTGCTCGACGCGATGGAAGCCGCAGGCGCCACCGTCACCCTCCCCGCAGCCGACCCGGACCACGCGGGCGGCTACCGCTTCGGCCAGCTCAAGGCGGGCAAGGTCTGCATCCTGCGCCCAGGCGAGACGGGCGGTCCCGAGCTGCGGATCGTCGCCGGCATCGACTGGCCCGCCGGGGCTCCGGAGGGCCTCGACACCGAGTGCGCACGCCTCGCCGCACACGAGGCCGCCGAGATCGAGACCTGCCGCCGCTGGCTCGTGGACAAGGGCGGAGAACACGCCGCGAACCTCGTGGACCGACTGCGCTTCCTGTTCCGGCACGTCGGGCCGATACGCCTCTACATCGGCGACTCCTGCTACACGAACCTGGGCCGCGAGGGCAACCTCGTCGGCAAGTCAGTGGGCCCGGAGTCCGACCGTTGCCGGATGAAGGTTCTTTCCGAAACGCCTTTAGGCCAGTGGAGCGCCGAAGACGCCTGCTTCGTCGTCTGCATGTCCGCGCTGATTTCTTCCGGTACACCTTCCCGGACCGAGGAGTTCAGCGGCACGCAGCTCACCCCGACCAGGCTTGCGGCGTTCCTGGATGGCCGGATTCTCGCGTATGACGGGAAGGCTCCCGACGCCGCCGAATCCGCGTCGCCGATCGGCAGGCTTTTCGAACTCGCGGATCTCGCCCGGGAACTGAGGGCGCGGAAACTGGAATCCGGAGCGGTGGTGTACCGCACGGTCCAGTCGATGACCATCAACAAGAAGGAACACTTTTTCGCCAATCCGGTGACCGGCGCGGACGTGCCGGAGAAGTTCCTCGAGACGCTTTCCGGCTTTGTGCCGTCCGCGCCCGAGACCATCCGCGGCGGCGCCCTGGACGTGGACTGGCAGCCGCTCCTCGACGGCGACCCACGACCCTCGCAGCCGGGCTTCGGCAGCCGCTTCGAGGAAGTGCTGCACCAGCTCGTCGGCGCCGCCGCGGCCGGCACCGGATCCGACGTCAGCATGTCCCGCGGCCCGCGCGACACCCTCCGGCTCAGCACGCTGCTGGCCGAGGGCAGCGTCGAACCGGGCCACTGGAAGACCAGCGAGTACTACTGCTGCGTCGTACCCGCCGAAGGTTTCCGCCGCCGGCTCACCGACGCGGGAGCCGCCGCCGAGGTACCCCAGGTGGTGCGCGCCATCGCCGCCCGCATGCGCTGGAACGGCTGGCACTTCATGCCGCACGCCGCCGCCGTCACGGACGACGAGAGCCTCGCCGAACGCGACTGGTTCTTCGCCCCGTCCATGCCCGACATGACGGAGTGGACGTCGCACCACCACCAGGGACACGTGGCGAACGGTGTGCGGCACGCCATCCGTGTCCCCTTCGGCATCACCCTCGCCGGCGCGCACCGCCCCGGTGTGCACGACCTGCGGCTGATGCGCAGCGAGGGCGATGTCTACACCCTGCGCGAACTGCGTGCCGCCATCGCGATGGGCGAGATCCTGCGCGGCCTCTACCAGGAACGCGCCCTCCGGCTGGAGAAGCGCGCGGAGACCGCCGTGGTCGACGACTTCACCAACGCCTGGTACCAGCATCGCTACGGTACGCAGACTCCCGAGGGCACGCAGGCCCCCGAGGGCACGCAGGCCACGACGGCGAAAGAGAACGGTGTCTGACAGATGACGACAGCCAGCAACACCCCCGCGGTGAACCCGACGACGCAGGACGGCGACGGCGCGGCCGGGAACGGCACGGTGCTCTACCTCGGCCTGCGGCGCTCCCCGCTGGAATGGCGTGCGGAACTCGACGCCGCCACGGCCCGGGGACTGAGCGTCCATGTCGCGTCCGACGCCGACGTCTCGCACACCGGGCTCCCCGACCACCGGCGCGGCTCCTTCGACCGTGGCTCCTCGCTCGCGGAACAGGCCACCCAGGCCTCGCCCGGCCGGCCCCCGGTCGCCGTCGCGTGCTGGGGTGACAAGTACGTCGGCCTCACCGCGCTGCTCGCCGAGCGGTTCGGGGTGCGCGGCATCGGTACCGCGGCTGCGGCCGTCACCACGGACAAGGCCGCCCAGCGCCGGGCCATGGAGCCGTACGGGCTCAACCCGCCGTGGCGGGCGGGCCGGACGGCGGACGACCTGCGGGCCGTCGTCGCCGAGCTCGGTGCGGCGGGACGCCCCCTGGTGTTCAAGCCCGCGCACTGCTCCGGCGGCCGCGGCATGGCGCTGATCACCGAGCACACCGGCCTGGACGAGGTGTTCGGGCTCACCGCCGCCAACTACTCGAAGACCAGCGACTTCCTCGTCGAGGAGTACGTGGACGGTTCGGAGCACTCCGTCTCCGGCGTCGTCTCCGAGGGCACGGTGCGGATCCTCGGCGTCACCGACAAGAGGGTCGACGGGCCGCTGTCCCCGTCGTGGGCCACGGCCGTCCCCTCCGCCCTGACGGACACCGAAGTCAAGGACCTGACGCGGGCCGCCGAACAAGCCGTGATCGCCGTCGGCCTCGGGACCGGCGGGTTCCACGTCGACCTGCGTCTCGGCTCCGCGGGGCCCGTCGTTCTGGAGGTCGGCGGACGGCTCGGCGGCGACCTGATCAACTCCCACCTCATCCCGTACGCGCACCAGGGGACGGTCCGGCCCTACGAGGCGCTGCTCGCCCTCCTCACCGACGGAGAACTGCCGGAGGAGACCCCCGCGCCGGTGCGAGGCGCCGCGATGGTGCTCCTGCCCAAGTCGGGGCGCCCGGCCGCCACCTTGGCCGAGGCCGCGCTCGCCCGGCCGCGGGTCGTCCTGGCCGAGGACTGGCCCGGCACGGACACCGTCGTGGCGGTCGTCGTCACCGACGACCCGGCCGACCTGCCCGCGGCCGTAGCCGACCTGCGCGAGTCGGCCCGGTGACCGCCGGGCCGCCGCACCTCCCGCTGGTCGGTGTCCTGGCCTGCCGGAAGGAACGGGCCAACGGCACCACGTACTCCCGGGTCAACGACCATCTGACCGAGCCGCTCCTGGACCACGCCGGCGTGGCCGCCGTACTGATCCACACCGTGCGCCCCGAACACGCCGGCAGCGTCCTGGCCCGCCTCGACGGACTGGTGCTGCCCGGCAGCGGCTCGTTCGTCCACCCGGTCCGCTACGGCGGGCGGGACACGGACGCCGTGCCCGGCAGGGAGTACGACCCGGCCCGGGACGAGACCGCGGCCGCGCTGCTGCGTGCGGCCGACGTCATTCCGGGCCTGCCCGTGCTCGCCAGCTGCCGTGGAATGCAGGAGCTCGCGGTGCACCACGGCGGCACCCTGGGCACCGTGCCGCACTCGGAGGTGAAGCACCGGTTACGGGCCGGCGTGGACGGTCCCGACCGGTGGGCGCCCGCCCACACCGTGGCCGTCCGGCCCGGTGGTCTCCTGGCCGGTCTGGGCGAGCCCGGACAGGACCCGAGTGGGGTGCCGGTCAACTCCCAGCACAGCGACCGGGTGGACAAGGTCCCGGGGGAGGTGTTCGTCGAGGCCGTGGCCCCGGACGGGACCGTCGAGGCGATCAGCGTCGGAGCGCCGGACCGCTTCGTCCTCGGGGTGCAGTGGCACTTCGAGCACCACACCGGCCGATCAGTTCTGGACCGCGCGGTCCTGGCAGCGTTCGGCAGCCGCTGCCGGTCCCGGATGACGTCGAGGGAACAGCAGTGAACGCACCAGGAACCACGACCACCTCCGCAGCCGCGGCGGTCGAGCAGCCGACCGACCTCGCGGCCCTCGCCGCCACCGCCCTCGAGGCGGTCGGCGGCAGCGGCGACGAGCTGCTCTTCCTCGCCGGCTCCACCACCGACGGACTCGCCAACCGCAACTCGGACCTGGACCTCTACGTCGTCGGTGACCTGCGGGTCACCGGCTCGGAGACAGCGGCCCGGCAGGGCGAGCGCACCGCGACCGTCGCCTACCACGAGGGCCGGGAAGTCAACGTCGCCGTCCTCGACCCGGCCGCACTGGGCGGGCTGCGGGACGCCTTCGGCGCCAGCGTGGCGAGCCTGTCGGGGGAGAAGGGCATCGCCCAGCTCGTCGACGAGGACAACCTCAAGATCCTGCACCGTGTCCGGACCGGCCGCGCCCTGCGGCACTCCGACCGGCTGCGGGAGCTGCGCCAGGACCTGGGCACCGATGACCTGCCCCGCTACCTGCTGAACGTGGCCGCCGTCGCCGCCGTCAACCGGCTCACCGACGTGTCGGGCGAACTGGCCGACGGGCACGCCGACTCGGCCGCGTGGATGTACCGCGAGGCCCTCGTGCACACCGGCCAGTGCGCGCTCGCTGCCGCGGGCGTGACCGTTCCGTCCGTCAAGTGGCTCGTCCGGCTGCTCCAGCGGGAGGCAGCGCGCCAGGACGACAGCGGCTGCGCCGCGCACGTCGCCCGGCACCTGCTCGCCCCGCCCGCCGACACCACCGCCGCAATGACCGCAACTCGTGCCCACCTCGCCGCCGTCATCGACGCCGCCGGCGACCAGGCGGGCCCGTACGTCCGCACCGTGGCCCGACGGAAGCTGGGATGACACCGATGACCCTCGTCGACCACGACGACCTGAACGAAGCCGTCGCGGCCACCGCGCGAAGCACCGAGACGGCACACGCCGAACGTGACGTCGGCGCCTCCGTCGCCACGGAGGTACGGGCCGGGACAGCGCCGGACGAGCCTGACCCGTCCGGTGCCGTCGACAACGCGGCACGGAGCCGAACGCCCCACACCGGGCGCGGTTTCGCGCCCGTCGAGCTGTACGACCTGCCCGACGGGCTGATACCCAGAGAGCCCCGGCTGGGCGGCATGTGTGTCCCGGTTCCCGCCGAGCGGCTCGCGGCCCTCGCGCGGTCCGGGCCCGTGGTGCTCGGACTACAGCCCGGTTTCGCCCACACCGACGGTTTTCTCGCGTCGCTCCTGAAGGAACTGCGCGCGCTGCTGCACCTGCCGGACGGACACGCCTGCGTCCTCGTTCCCGCCCCGCCGCACGCCGTGGCCCGGCTGCTCGCCGGGGAGGAGTGGGCCCGGGCGCACGGCGCCGTCCCCCGGCCGGTCGAGGGGCCCGGGCGGCCGACCGCCTCCCCGGGCATCGACGGATGGACCGCCGCGGACCTCTCGCGCACGTCCTGGCCGCTCGACCAGTCCCTCCTCGGCGAACTGGACGTGGCGTGCTTCTGCCCCAGCTGGCTCCTCGGCGTCGTGCCCGGCTCCACCGTCCTCACGCTGTCTCCGCGGGCCATCGCGGCTGCCCGGGCGGAAGGGCAGAGCGGCCCCTTCGGCGTCCGTGCCCTGCTGGACGCGGACGCGTCCGGCGCCCCGCGCCCCAGCGCCTCGGACCTGATGATGCTCGCCCACGGTGTGCGCACCCTCGCCGAGTCGCACCCCGAACGCGTGGACAGCGAGACCGAGGCCCGCATGGAGCTGCTGCGCGCCCACACGGCCGGCCGCTCCTGGCTCGCCGGCCCGCCCCGGCGCCCGGGACGCGACCTCGCCGCCGTGCTGCCCACCACCCTCACACCCGACGCCGTGCGCGGTGTGACCACCTTCCTGGAGACCTGGTCCCTGGCCTACGGGCTCGCCGACCCCGCGCGGCCGACGGCACTGCGGGTCGGTCTGTACCGCACCATCGCGGACGACGACCTCGTGCGGCTGCTCGGACTGCTCGACCTGCTTCTGGGGGAGGCCCGATGAGCGCAGGCGCACTGCTCATTCTGAAGCCCGACATACTCGCCGGCCCCTACGCGCGGTGCCCTGCCGCCTCGGCCCGGGACACGGTGCGCGGGCTCCTGCGCGTGTACGAGCCCGAAGCCACCCGCACCTTCGAGGTGGACACCTCCGAACAGGCCGTCACCTGGGCACTGACCAACATCGACCGCAAGGTACGCGCCCGGGACTGGTACGTCCGCACCCTCCACGCCCCCGGCCCGCGGCTCGCCGCCCTTCGGGACCTGCTGGCCGAACCGGTCCTCAACCCGCCGGGCGACGGCCACGTCGCCACGTCCGACCTGGTACGGGGCATCGCCGACGCGTTCGGCTTCACGGTCACCGACCGCCGGCGCACCCGGTGCACCCGGCGCGACTTCCTGGGCCTCTACGCGGACAACACCCACTTCACCCGGCTCGCCGGAAGCCTGTGCGGCTATCTGGTGGACCAGGAGGTCGAGATCTACCGGTACGCGGGGCAGGAAGAGCTGTCGACCCTGCACATCGCCAAGGAGATGGTGCGCCGGGTCGTCCGCTACCCCACCAGCCACTACGACGCGGTGGAAAACCTGCTGCACGTCTCCGACCCGGGCGCACGGGACTGGACGTACTTCCTCAACACGGCCTTCCGGGAACAGGACGCGGCCGCGTGAGCAGGCTCCAAGGTTCCGCGCGGCGCTTCACCGCGGCCGACGTGCTGATCCTCGTCAACGGTGTGTCGGCGTTCGGCTCCGGGCTGGTCTATCCGTACACCGCGCTCTACCTGTCCGACCTGCCCGCCATGGGCACGGCCGGCGTCAGCGTCTTCTACGGCGCCGCCGCGGCGGCGAACCTGGCGACCACCGGTGTGCTCGCGACCGGCTGGATCAAACCGCCGCCCGCGCTCCTCGGACTCGCCGGCACGCTGATGCTCGCCACGGGCTTCCTCGGCACCGCCGTCGCGGACTCCCTGGCCCTCCTGTGCGCGGCCGTGCTGTTCATCGGCTGCGGCCAGGGCTGTCTGCTGGTCGCGATGGTGCCGGTGCTCAACTCCCTGACGGCGCAGGAACAGCGACGCTCGGTCTTCGCCCGCCGCTACCGCGCGATCAACGTCGGTCTCGGACTCGGTGCCGTCGCCGCAGGCCTGACCACCGGCATCCTCACCACGTCGGCCGTGCCGTGGCTGTTCGTCTGCAACGCGCTGAGCTACCTGCCGCTCACCTACGCCTTCCACCGGGTCCGGGCACGGGAGCGCGACGAGGTGCCCCGGCCCGCGGACGCCGAGCACTCCACGGACCCCGGTGGGTCCGGGGACAAGGAGCGGTCCGGCGGCTCCGGCGGTGGCCGGCGGTGGCTCGGGGCGGCCGGTACGCTCGCCGTCCTGTTCCAGCTCGGCGCCTACCTCTTCGGGCACAGCCAGTTCGAGGCGACGGCGCCGCTCGTCGCCGTCCGCCTGATGGGCATCGGTCTGGGCACCGTCTCGGGACTGCTGCTCGTCAACACCCTGGTGGTGGCCCTCGGACAGACCTGGGTGACCCGCCTGCTGAGCAGCCGCGACGAGGCGTACGGGCTGCGGGCGGCCGTGGTGCTGTGGGCCGCCGCGTACGGCGTGGCCGCGACGTCGGCCTTCGGCCCGCTGCCCGTCCGTTACGCCGGACTCCTGCTCTTCGCCGTCGTCTTCGCGCTCGGCGAGTGCGCCTACTCCTGCTCGTTCCACCCGTGGCTGATCGACTCGGTACGGCCCGGGGACGTCACCCGGGTCTCGGCGCTGGCCGGGGGCGCCATGGGCATCGGCACGGCCGCCGGACCCTCCGTCGGCGTCGCGCTCACCCTCACCGGTGAGGCCACCGCGGTCTGGCTGAGCCTCGCCTCGTTCTGCCTGCTGCTGCTTCTCACCCTCGGCCGGCGGCGCCCGGCGGTGCCCGCGACCGCCGCCGGCGCACCCGCACAGACACCCGCGTCACACACAGGGGACACGACATGACGGACACACTGCTGCTGGTCGGCGCGGGCCTCATGGGACGGGGCTACGTCGACGCCGCCCAGGACCTCGGCCTGCACACCGTGCTGCTCGACGACGAGGCCTGGCGCGAGCAGCACGAGAGCCGCGTCGCGCACTTCGCGACCCCCTCGGGCCCTACCGAGACGCACTGGATCCGGGGCGCGCTGGACATGGCCGAACGACACCGTCCCCAGGGTGTCGTGCCCTTCGCCGAACCGCACGTGCTGGCCGCCGCCCGGGTGCAGGAGCGGCTCGGACTGCCCGGCCCCTCCCTCGCCGCCGCCGAGGCCAGCCGCAACAAGGCCGTCCAGCGCGCCCTGTTCGCGCATGCCGGACTCCCGCAGCCCGACCACGCCGTCGTCGACGACGCCGACCGGGCCGCGGCGTGGAGCCGCGGCCGCTATCCGGTCGTCGTGAAGCCGCTGCGCGGCATGGGCAGCGTCGGAGTCCACTGCGTCGCGAACGAGGACGAGCTGCGCGCCGACCTGGCCCGCCGGGACATGGGCCAGCTGGTGCTGGTCGAGGAGTACCTCGACGCTCCGGAGTACAGCTGGGAAGGGCTGGTCCAGGACGGCGAGGTGGTCTTCGGGAACCACACCCGCAAGGTGACCACCGGGCCGCCCGAGTTCGTCGAACTCCAGCACCAGCTGCCGTACGTCCCCGCCGACCGGGACCGCGCCGACGCGCAGACGGCCGCACTCGTGGCCGCCGCGGGCATCCGCACCGGCATCGTGCACCTCGAGTACCGCGACGACGGCAGCGCGCTGCGGCCCATGGAGTTCGCCGTGCGCACCCCCGGTGACCACATCATGGAACTGATGTGCCGGGCGTACGGGCACGACTTCTTCCGCAGTGTCATCGAACTGTCCCTAGGCAGGACCGTGAGCCTCCCGGCCGGGCGCCCCCGCACCGCGGGGGTGTTGTTCCTGCCCGCACCGCGCCCGGGTCGCATCGCCTCCGTGGACGGCACCCGGGAGGCCGCGGAACGCCCCGAGGTGGTGAGGGTGGGGCAGAAGAAGCACGCCGGGGACGTCGTCACCGGCCTCCACTCGTCCGGCGACCGGGTCGCCCACGTGCTGCTCCTCGCCGACGGCCCCGCCGACGTGGAACGCGCCGCCGAGCTCGTCCGCGGCGAGATCGAGATTCGCATGGAGCCCGGCACCGCCCCGGCACCGCATCCCGCCCCCGGCGCCGAAACGCCCCGGATCGCCGAGGACGGGCCCACGATCGTGCTCTGCAAGTGGCGTCCCGACATGGTGCGGGCGCTGCTCGCCGGCACCCCGCACCTCCACCTGGTGCTCGACGAGACCGAGGCGGCCCGCGCCGCCGCCTCCCCCGAACTCCTCGGTGCGGCCCGCGCCGTCTACCGCGTCGGCAGCACCGACTCGGTGGAGGAGATGACCGGCGTCGCCGTGGACCTAGCCGTGCGCGGCGTCCGGGTCGATCAGGTGCTCTGCTTCTCCGAGGACGGCCAGCTCGGCGCCGCCCAGCTGCGCCGCCTGCTCGACCGCGGTGGCCCGAGCGCGGCGCAGCAGGCGGCCGTCCGCGACAAGCGGATGATGAAACACCTCGTGGCCGCCGCCGGTGTCGCCGTCACCCCGTGGGCCTCCCTGCCCGTCGACGCCACCTTCGCCGACGGCGACGCCCTGCCCGACGTGGGGTACCCCGCCGTCGTGAAACCGGCGTTCGGCTTCGGCACCATGAGCACCGTCCGGGTCGACAGCGCGGCGGAGACCGCCGCCGTCCTGCGTGACCTGCCCAAGCCCGAGCGGCTCAGCTCCGGGCATCTCGTCGTCGAACGCTTCGTGCACGGCCGCGAGTTGCACGTCGACGCGCTCTGGTCGGCCGGCAAACCGCTGTTCCTGATCGCGAGCGCGTACTACGTGCCACGGCTCGACCACGTCGCGACGGAGGACGGACACGGCGCTCCGCGCACCCGGGACGGCTCGTACATCCTGCCGCGCGAGGACCACCCCGAGCTGTACGAACGCCTCCTCGCCATGTACACCACCGTCAACGAGGCGTTGGGCATCGAGACCGCCGTGACCCACATGGAGGTGTTCGAGACGCCCGCGGGCGAGCTCGTCTTCTCGGAGATCGCCACCCGCATCGGTGGCGGCTGGGTCTCCGACATGCTCTCCGTGGGCCTCGGACACAGCGTGTACGACACCGTCGCCACCGGCCTGCTCTTCGGGCGCGTCGAGGAGGCGGTCCCCCCGCGCCGGTACATCGGAGCGCTGCACCTGCGCCCGCCGCACGCCGGCACCATCACCGCCATGCCGACGGACCGTCGGATCCAGGCCGTCGAGGGGGTGCTCGACTGGCGCCGCGCGAAGCAGACCGGGGACACGTTCGGCTTCTCGCACGCCATGGACTGGTGCCTGCTCGTCGTCCTGGGGGCGGACACGGCCGAGGAGTTCGAGGCGCTCCTCGACCGAGTCGAGTCCGAGCTCGTGATCGAGGTGGAGTGACCGTGCCCGAGCCCGCCCCGCGTCCCGTCGTCGTCTTCGTCGGGCTGCGCAAGAACCCGCTCGAACACCGCCCCGCGTTCGAGGCCGCCCACCGGAGCGGCTGTTCCGTGGCGCTCCTCGCGGCGCGGCCTCCCGCCGGACTGCCGCGCGCGCTGCTCGCCGAGGCACGGGCCGTCGACCCGCACGACACCGAGGCCTTCGACGCGGCGGTGGACGCCGTCGCCGCCGCGCATACCGTCGCCGGCGTCGTCGCCTGGTCCGACGCGGGCGTCGAACCGGCGGCCCGCGCCGCCCGGCGCCTCGGCCTGCCCGGCATCGCCCCCGCCGCGGCTCGCCTGGCGCGCAACAAGTACCTGATGCGCCGCGCCCTCGCGGACCGGCCGCACCTGATACCGCGCTTCGCCCGGGTACGGACGTGGCGGGACGCCGTGCGGGCGCTGGACGACATCGGGGCCCCGGCGGTACTGAAGCCGGCCGCCGGCAGCGGCAGCAAGGGCATCTTCCTGCTGCGGGACGAACAGGAACTCCGCTCCGCCTTCGACGAGTTGACGCGCCTGACCGGGACGGACGGCGACAGCATCTTCCGCCACGACCGCGGCGACCTCGTCCTGGAGGAGCTGTTGCGCGGCAGCGAGCACAGCGTCGAGGGCTTCGTGCACCGAGGCGAGGTGACGGTCTGCGGCATCACCGACAAGACGACCACCGAGCCGTTCCGCCTGGAACTCGCCCATCTCCATCCCAGCGCCCTGCCCGCCGCCGCGCGCTCCGCCGTGCACGCACTCACCCGCGAGACCGTCCTCGCCCTCGGCTTCGACGACTGCGCCTTCCACCTGGAGTGCATGTACGACCCGGGGAAGGGCGTCCGGCTGATCGAGGTCGCCGCCCGTGCCGGCGGGGACTTCATCGGCTCGCATCTGGTGGGACTGGCGACCGGGGTCCCCTTCCACGAGAACGTGATCCGGGTCGCCACCGGCCGGGCCCCGCGCCTGCCCGATCAGCCGCCGCTGCACGCCGGCCTGCGGAAGATCATGGCTCCGGCGGCGGGCAAGCTCGTACGGGTCGACGGCCTCGACACCGCGCTCGGCGTCCCCGGCGTCCAGCACGTCGTGCTCGACCGCGCCCCGGGCACGACCGTCAGGCTGCCGCCCGAGCACTTCTCCTCCAGTCTGCTCGGCGCGGTGATCGCCACCGGTGACACCGGTGAGGCCGTCGAGGGCGCCCTGGAGGCCGCGGTGGAGGCGCTACGAGTGGAGATCGACCCCCGGCCGGCGTGACGTCAGCACTCGATGATGTTCACCGCGAGCCCGCCCCGGGCCGTCTCCTTGTACTTCACCGACATGTCCGCGCCGGTGTCCTTCATGGTCTTGATGACCTTGTCCAGGGACACCTTGTGGGAGCCGTCGCCGCGCATCGCCATGCGTGCGGCCGTGACGGCCTTCACCGCCGCCATGCCGTTGCGTTCGATGCACGGGATCTGGACCAGGCCCCCGACCGGGTCGCAGGTCAGACCGAGGTTGTGCTCCATACCGATCTCCGCGGCGTTCTCGACCTGTTCGGGCGAGCCGCCGAGGACCTCGGCCAGCGCGCCCGCCGCCATCGAGCAGGCGGAGCCGACCTCGCCCTGGCAGCCGACCTCGGCGCCGGAGATGGAGGCGTTCTCCTTGAACAGCATGCCGATCGCGCCAGCGGCGAGCAGGAAGCGGACCACGCCCTCCTCGTCGGCGCCGGGCACGAAGTTGACGTAGTAGTGCAGGACCGCGGGGATGATGCCGGCGGCGCCGTTCGTGGGGGCGGTGACGACCCGGCCACCGGCCGCGTTCTCCTCGTTGACCGCCATCGCGTAGAGGGTGATCCACTCCATGGCGAGGGCCTGCGGGTCACCCTCGGAGCGCAGCTTGCGCGCGGTGTTCGCGGCCCGGCGGCGCACCTTCAGGCCGCCCGGCAGGATGCCCTCCTGGGACATGCCGCGCGCCACGCACGCCTCCATCACGCGCCAGATCTCCAGCAGGCCCTCGCGGATCTCCTCCTCGGTCCGCCACGCCCGCTCGTTCTCCAGCATCAGGGCGGAGATGGACAGACCCGTCTCCTCCGTCAGGCGCAGCAGCTCGTCCCCCGTGCGGAACGGGTGCTTCAGCACGGTGTCGTCCAGCTTGATGCGGTCCGCGCCGACCGCCTCCTCGTCGACGACGAAGCCGCCGCCGACCGAGTAGTACGTCTTCGTCAGCAGCTCCGCGCCCGAGGCGTCGTACGCCCACAGGGTCATGCCGTTGGCGTGGTACGGCAGGGCCTTGCGGCGGTGCAGGACCATGTCGTCGTCGAAGGAGAACGCGATCTCGTGCTCGCCCAGCAGCCTCAGCCGGCCGTCCGCCTTGATCGTCTCCACTCGCTCGTCGGCGGACTCCACGTCCACGCTGCGCGGCGAGTCGCCCTCCAGGCCGAGCAGCACCGCCTTGGGCGTGCCGTGGCCGTGGCCCGTGGCGCCGAGCGAGCCGTACAGCTCGGCGCGGACCGAGGCGACCGACTCCAGCACCTTTTCGTTGCGCAGCCGCCGGGCGAACAGCCCCGCCGCCCGCATGGGGCCGACCGTGTGGGAGCTGGACGGGCCGATGCCGATCGAGAACAGGTCGAAGACCGAGATGGCCACGGGGGTACTCCTGACTACGGGGTGGTGCACAGGGTGCGGGTCGCCGTGACCGCTTCTGGCGGCACGGCGACCCCGAGCGGTGTTCGTTACTTGTTCAGGCCCGGGTACAGCGGGTGCCTGTCGGCCAGGGCCTTCACCCGGGCCTTGAGCGCCTCGGTGTCGTAGGACGGCTTCAGCGCCTCGGCGATGACGTCCGCGACCTCCGCGAAGTCCTCGGCCGTGAAGCCCCGGGTCGCCAGGGCCGGGGTGCCGATCCGCAGCCCGGACGTCACCATCGGCGGGCGCGGGTCGTTCGGGATCGCGTTGCGGTTGACCGTGATGCCCACCTCGTGGAGGCGGTCCTCGGCCTGCTGACCGTCCAGCTCCGAGTGGCGCAGGTCGACCAGGACGAGGTGCACGTCCGTGCCGCCGGACAGGACGTCGACGCCCACGGCCCGGACGTCGTCCCGCACCAGACGCTCGGCCAGGATGCGGGCACCCTCCAGCGTACGGCGCTGGCGCTCCTTGAAGTCCTCCGAGGCCGCGACCTTGAAGGCGACCGCCTTGGCCGCGATCACGTGCTCCAGCGGACCGCCCTGCTGACCGGGGAAGACAGCGGAGTTGATCTTCTTGGCCAGTTCGGCCGTGGAGAGGATCACACCGCCGCGCGGTCCGCCCAGCGTCTTGTGGGTGGTCGTCGTCACCACGTGCGCGTGCGGCACGGGGTTCGGGTGCAGCCCCGCCGCGACCAGCCCGGCGAAGTGCGCCATGTCGACCATCAGGTACGCGCCGACCTCGTCCGCGATCCGGCGGAACGCGGCGAAGTCCAGCTGTCGCGGGTACGCCGACCAGCCGGCGACGATCAGCTTCGGCCTGGACTCCTTGGCGAGCCGCTCGACCTCGGCCATGTCGACCCGGCCGTCCTCGCCCACGTGGTAGGCGACGACGTCGTAGAGCTTGCCGGAGAAGTTGATCTTCATGCCGTGGGTCAGGTGCCCGCCGTGCGCGAGGTTCAGACCCATGATGGTGTCGCCCGGCTTGAGCAGCGCGAACATCGCGGCGGCGTTGGCCTGGGCGCCCGAGTGCGGCTGGACGTTGGCGTGCTCGGCGCCGAACAGCTCCTTGATGCGGTCGATCGCGATCTGCTCGACCACGTCGACGTGCTCGCAGCCGCCGTAGTAGCGGCGGCCCGGGTAGCCCTCGGCGTACTTGTTGGTGAGGACCGAGCCCTGCGCCTCCATGACCGCGACCGGAGCGAAGTTCTCCGAGGCGATCATCTCGAGCGTGGACTGCTGGCGGTGCAGCTCGGCGTCGACCGCCGCCGCCACGGCCGGGTCGAGCTCGTGCAGGGGGGTGTTCAGGACGGACATACGGCTACGACTCCTCAGCCGGCGGAGAACGCGGTGTACTCGTCGGCGGAGAGCAGGTCGCCCGGCTCGTCCGTGACGCGCACCTTGAACAGCCAGCCGCCCTCGAAGGGGGCCGAGTTCACCAGCGACGGATCGTTGACGACGTCCTCGTTGACCTCGGTGACCTCACCCGCGACCGGGGAGTACAGGTCGGACACCGACTTGGTCGACTCCAGCTCGCCGCAGGTCTCGCCCGCGGACACCGTGTCACCGACCTCGGGGAGCTGGACGAAGACGACGTCGCCGAGGGCGTTGGCCGCGTGCTCCGTGATGCCGACCGTCGAGACGCCGTCCTCGGCGGCCGACAGCCACTCGTGCTCCTTGCTGTAGCGCAGCTGCTGGGGGTTGCTCATGGCCTGGATTCTCCTGTACGCGCGGGAGTGCTGATGAAGGGGACCGCTGGTGAGCGGGGTGATGGGTGATGGGCCCGGGACCGCGGGGCGGCCCGTGGTCAGTGTCTACTTCTGGCGCTTGTAGAACGGCAGCGCCACGACCTCGTACGGCTCGTGACTGCCCCGGATGTCCACGGCCACACCGGGCGTGCCGGGGGCGGCGTGCGCGGCGTCGACGTAGGCCATCGCGATCGGCTTGCCGAGCGTGGGGGAGGGGGCGCCGGAGGTCACCTCGCCGATCACCTCGCCACCGGCGACGACCGCGTACCCGGCGCGCGGCACCCGGCGGCCCTCGGCGACCAGGCCGACCAGGACGCGGGGCGGGTTCTGCTCTGCACGGGCGGCCGCCCCGGCCAGCGCCTCGCGCCCCACGAAGTCGCCCTCCTTCTCGAACTTCACCACCCGGCCGAGCCCGGCGTCGAACGGCGTGAGGGAGGTGCTCAGTTCGTGCCCGTACAGCGGCATGCCCGCCTCCAGGCGCAGGGTGTCACGGCAGGACAGCCCGCACGGGGTCAGGCCGGCGCCCTCGCCCGCCTTGGTCAGGGCCTGCCACAGCTCGACCGCGTGCTCCGGCTTCACGAACAGCTCGAAACCGTCCTCGCCGGTGTACCCGGTACGGGCGATCAGGGCCGGGACCCCCGCGACCGTGCCGGGCAGCCCGGCGTAGTACTTCAGGCCGTCGAGGCCGGCGTCGGTCAGGGACTTCAGGATCCCCGGCGACTCGGGGCCCTGGACGGCGATCAGGGCGTAGGCGTCCCGGTCGTCGCGCACCTCGGCGTCGAACCCGGCGGAACGTTCCACCAGCGCGTCCAGGACCACCTGGGCGTTGGAGGCGTTGGCGACGACCATGTACTCGTGCTCGGCCAGCCGGTAGACGATCAGGTCGTCGAGGATGCCGCCGTCGGCCCGGCAGATCATGGTGTACCGGGCACGGCCGGGCTTGACGCCGCCGATGTTGCCGACCAGCGCGTGGTCGAGCAGGGCGGCGGCCTGCGGGCCGGTGACGGTGATCTCGCCCATGTGGGAGAGGTCGAAGAGCCCGGCCTTCGTGCGCACGGCGTGGTGCTCGTCGCGCTCGGAACCGTAGCGCAGGGGCATGTCCCAGCCGGCGAAGTCGGTCATCGTCGCGCCGAGCGAGCGATGCAGGGCATCGAGCGCGGTGTGACGGAGTTCTCCTGTACTGCTCACGGTCGGTTCTCCCAGATGCATGACGGCGAGGTCGTTCCTCCCCATCTGTCATCGGAACCTGAGAGGTTCGCCATGACCGCACGGGACACGGCTTGCACCTTGGGTGGAGCCACGCCGCCTCCCGGTACATCCGGAGGAGGGTGCGGCCCGCTTTTCAGATGTGCCTCGCCCGCGCGGTAACGGGGCCTGAGAGATTCAAGGGAGGGACTTGCTCCTTCGGCGCCCCAGCGTCAGCGGTGCTGGGGACTCTCCCGCGCGGATTCAAACGGCCGGTATGCAGTTGGCGCGCACATCATTGCACGCATCCTGCCGGGGTGGCAGGGGGATCACCCTTTGCTGCATGACGATCACACTAGGCACGTCGAACCCACGTCGTCGCCGGGAACATGTGAACGACCCATCACCGTCACGAAGCAGGGGCCGACTCCGCCGGAACGAGACTGCGACGCTCCGCGTCGCAGCCACACGATTCGCCTCACCCCCGGCCTGAAGGCCGGAGCACTGCGCATGATGTCCGGTAGCAGGCCTGTTACAGGACGAGGACTGAAATAAGAGAGACCGGGCATTACCTTCTCTTTACACTCGGCGGGGATGGGACTCCGTACCTGGCCCCAGGGGAGGACGATCACGGTGAACAGGACCACCGCGTACGCCACGACGTCGGGCATCGCGCTGCCCGAGCAGCCGGCCGCTCCGGCCCGGGCGGTCTGCGGCCCGCTGCCCGTGCCGGTCGTCCGCGACCTGCGCGACCGCGCCGGCCGGGGCCCGCAGGCGCTGCTGTTCGGCCCCCGCGACCTGGTCGTGGTCACGGGCCTGCCCGGTAGCGGCAAGTCCACGCTGATGCGGCGCACCGTGCCGGGCCGGCGCGTCGACTCCCAGGACACCCGCGACCGCTGGGAGGGCCGCATGCCGCGCTTCCTGCCGTACGCGGTCTACCGCCCCCTCGTCCGCCTCGCCCACTACGCCGGGCTGCGCCGCGCCCTGCGCACCGGCGAGGGCGTCGTGGTGCACGACTGCGGCACCCAGACCTGGGTCCGCCGCTGGCTGGCCCGCGAGGCCCGCCGCCGGGGCGGCACCCTGCACCTCCTGCTCCTCGACGTCACACCGGAGCAGGCCCTGGAGGGCCAGCGCGACCGCGGCCGCGGCGTCTCGCGCTACGCCTTCCTGCGCCACCGCGCCGCCGGCGCCCGCCTGCTGCGCTCGGTGGAACGCGGCGAACTCCCCACCGGCTGCGGCTCGGCCATCCTCGCCGACCGCAACACGGCGAACACCCTGCACCGCATCGGCTTCACATCCTGACCGCGCAGCGGTGCATCACCCGCCGGCAACCCGTTGGGTGCTTGTACCCACCGGCACCTCGGCCGTCCGCGGCCCACCCACCGCGTGCTCCACGAGCCGGCCGTACTCGCCCCCGCCCTGTGCTCACCGCTCGCCGCGCATGAGCCGCTAGCCTTCTTAGCCACAGCAGTGGTTTCAGGCAGGCGGTAGGCAGATGGACTTCCCGGCGGACTTCTCCGCGGACTTCCCGGCGCAGACACAGACCCACCCGCACGGTGGATGGCCCGGCAACGAGCTGGAGGAGGTGCTCTCGGCCTCCCTCGGCGCCGGGCCGTCGGCCGCCGGGCGGGTCGTCGAGGTGCTCGGCCGGAGTTTCGTCTGGATCCCGCTGCCCAGCGGCGGCGGCCCGAACAGCGGCCCCCTCGACCTGCCCGCCATCGAGATCGACGGCCAGGCGTTCGTGCCGGTGTTCAGCTCCGAGGAGCAGTTCCGCCAGGTCGTCGGCTCCCACATGTCGTACACCATCGCCCCAGCCGTGGAGTTCGCCCGCGGCCTGCCCCCGCACGCCGGGATGGCCGTCAACCCGGGCGGCGTGGTCGGCATCCCCCTCCCGCCGCCCGCCGTCGCCGAGCTCTGCAGGGCCGGCCGGACCCCGCTGGACGGCCCCGCGAGCGGCGGCCGGGTCCGCCTCTTCGAACCCGACTGGCAGGACGACCCGGTGGACTTCCTCGCCGCCGCCTCCGCCGAGTTCGAGGCGATCGGCGTCGTCCTCACCGCCCGCCGCTGCCTCGCCGCGATCGAGACCGCCGACCCGGTGATGTTCGTGGGCGTCGAACTCTCCCAGTGGGAAGGCGACCTGCGTGCCCTGCCCCTGGAGGCCCTGACCCGGGCGGTGACCAGGTCCCCGGCCCCGTGGCCGGTCAACCTCGTCCTCCTGGACGTGACGGACGACCCGGTGGGCAACTGGATGCGCGACCGGGTCCGGCCCTTTTTCCAGCGGTAGGGCGACGCACCGAGGGGCGCGAGGCTGTGGCACCATGCGGCTTCGCCACGTGGGCGCGACAAGCCACAGACGGACCCGCACCCGCCGGACGAGGGCAAGTCCCGAGTCGGCGCGCGGGCTTAAGCTAGGTCACGGTCGAGGCGTTGTACGAAGGGGCGGTAAAGGTGAGCGCGAGCGGCACGGCCGCGGCCGGACAGGTCGAGCACATGCTGCGCCAGGTCACGCCCGGGCGTTACGACGCCTACGAGGCGCTCCTGCGCGCGCTCGCCACCCCGCACTCCGGTCAGATCTGGATGCTGCTGTGGCACGGTCAGGCCGGCTCGCCCGACGCCCAGTACGGGAACATGGAGGTCGACGGGTACGGCTACGCGCCGTGCGTCACCTCCGCCCAGGAGCTCTCGGCCAGCGGCTGGAACCGCTCGTACGAGGTGGTCGACGGGGTCGACGTCGCCCGCGCCCTCTACCCCGACCACTACGGCCTCTGGCTCAACCCGCACGCCCCCGGCGGCGGCGTCGGCATCCCCTGGCTCGACCTGCGCCGGATCGCCACGGGCCTGGACCGCCAGCCCGCCGGCCCCCTGCGGCTGTCCGAACCGGCCATCGAGCTCCCGCAGTTCTACGCCCTGCTCGCGCAGAACGCCCACCGCACCCCGGCCGTCCGCTCGCTGCGCCGCGCCTGGGTACAGCCCGCGCTCGGGGCGCCGTACCTCGCCATCGGACTGGATGTGTACGACACCTCGCCGCCGGCCGTGGACTCCGTGCGCGCGATGATGCAGCAGTCCCTCGGCGCCGTACCGGACGGCCTGCCCGTGTCGACCGTCGCGATGTCCGACGAGCACGACCCGGTCGCCATGTGGCTGCGCGCGAAGGCCCGCCCCTTCTACGACCGCGAGGCCCACGTCACCGCCCCCGTCCAGGCCCCGGTCTCGGGCTACGGCTACCCGCCCGCGCAGGGCCGGTACTGACCCGTCCCGGAAAGGCCCCGCACACCTCTCCCGCGCCACCCCGATGGTGACGACCACTCAGCTCTCCGCGCGTAGATAAGGGTGAAAAGGAGGGGTGTGTCCTAAAATCCACCAAACGCAGCGCGTCCGACCCCCGCTACCCGCTGTCCGGATAACGGAACCCCGCAGACAGCATCACGTTTACGCATCCTTTCACCGCCAAGTCTGGCAACAGATCGCCAAAGCGTTGAAGACTCCCCGCAAGACACGGGCCGGGTCGGTCTTGTGTACGAGACAAACAAAACCGCTACAGCGGCAGCCAGGGGCTCGGCGATCGCCGGCCCGAGAGGGGTCAATCGCACCGTGACCGCACCCATCGAGACCACCGGGGCGGAAGCCGGAGCACAGCCCGAGGCCGTGCTCTCCGGGGTCAAGAAGAGCCAGATCGAGGGTCGCTCGCTCACCCAGATCGCCTGGATGCGCTTCAAGCGGGACAAGGTGGCGAT
This sequence comes from Streptomyces sp. NPDC006372, assembly GCF_040612515.1. Lineage (NCBI taxonomy): Bacteria > Bacillati > Actinomycetota > Actinomycetes > Kitasatosporales > Streptomycetaceae > Streptomyces > Streptomyces sp. NPDC006372. The sequence continues at coordinate 52,217 of NZ_JBEXQJ010000014.1, forward strand.
GGCGGGAGGCGTCGTCGTCGTCCTGCTCACGCTGCTGGCGGTGTTCTCCAAGCCGATCCAGTGGATCTTCGGCCTCGATCCCAACAAGTTCAACCAGGACCTCATCGACCCCGCGCTGCTCGCCCCCAAGGGCGGCTGGGGAGGCATGAGCTGGGACCACCCCCTCGGCGTGGACCCCCAGTACGGCCGGGACATGCTCGCCCGCATCATCGACGGCTCCTGGGTCTCCCTGCTGGTCGCGGGCGGCGCCACCCTGCTGTCGGTGTGTATCGGCACCGTGCTCGGTGTCGTCGCCGGCTACTACGGCGGCTGGGTCGACAGCATCATCAGCAAGCTGATGGACACCTTCCTCGCCTTCCCGCTGCTCCTGTTCGCCATCTCGATCTCGGCCTCCGTGCAGGACGGGTTCTTCGGTCTCGACGGGCTGTCCCTGCGCATCTGCGTGCTGATCTTCGTGATCGGCTTCTTCAGCTGGCCGTACATCGGACGCATCGTGCGCGCGCAGACCATGACCCTGCGCAAGCGGGAGTTCATCGAGGCCGCCACGAGCCTCGGCGCACGCGGCCCGTACGTGCTGTTCCGGGAACTGCTCCCGAACCTCGTCGCGCCGATCCTCGTCTACTCGACGCTGATCATCCCGACGAACATCCTGTTCGAGGCCGCGCTGAGCTTCCTCGGCGTCGGTATCGCTCCGCCGCAGGCCTCCTGGGGCGGCATGCTCAGCAACGCTGTGGATCTCTACACGGCTGATCCGCAGTACATGTTCGTGCCCGGACTGGCGATCTTCATCACCGTCCTGGCCTTCAACCTGCTGGGTGACGGGCTGCGTGACGCCCTCGACCCTCGCAGCAAGTGATCCATCGAATGAGGGGGCTTCCTCAGGTGAAGACGAGAAGGGTGACCGCCGGCGTTGCGTCGGTCCTGGCACTGTCGCTGGGTGCTGCCGCGTGCGGCGGCGGAGGTGACGACAACGACGGGGGAGGCAGCGGCAAGAAGGACGCCGCGCTGAACTCGATCGTCAACGCGTCGAGCAAGAAGGGCGGGACGGTCTCGTACGAGCACTCGGACGTGCCCGACTCCCTCGACCCGGGCAACACGTACTACGGCTGGGTGCAGAACTTCTCCCGCCTCTACGGCAGAACGCTCACCACGTTCAAACCGGCGGCGGGCAAGGACGGCCTGACGGTCGTGCCCGACCTCGCCGAGTCCCTCGGCAAGTCCAGCCCGGACGCCAAGACCTGGACGTACAAGCTGCGTGCGGGTGTGAAGTTCCAGGACGGCAAGGAGGTGACGTCCAAGGACGTGAAGTACGCCATCGAGCGCTCCAACTTCGCGCCCGAGGCCCTGTCCAACGGGCCGACGTACTTCAAGTCGTACTTGGAGGGCGGCGACAAGTACAAGGGTCCCTACAAGGACAAGTCGCCCGACGGCATCAAGTCCATCGAGACGCCGGACGACCGGACCATCGTCTTCAAGCTGAAGCAGCCCTTCGCCGACTTCGACTACCTGGCGACGTTCTCCCAGACCGCGCCGGTGCCGCAGGCGAAGGACGACGGCGCGAAGTACGTGCAGCACATCGTGTCCTCGGGCCCGTACCAGTTCCAGTCCTACGAGGAGGGCCGCGGCGCCACCCTGGTGCGCAACCCGCAGTGGGACCCGAAGACGGACCCGATCCGCAAGGCCCTGCCGGACAAGGTCACGATCAAGTTCAAGGTCAACCAGGTCACCATCGACAACGACCTGCTCTCGGACAAGATCACGGGTGACGCGGCGGGCACCGGTGTGGCTCCGCAGACCCAGCCGAAGGTGCTGGCCGGCAAGAACGCCGGTCAGACGGACAGCTCGTACGCGGGCGCCACGCAGTACATCGCGCTGAACCTGCACGTGGCCCCGTTCGACAACATCCACTGCCGCAAGGCCGTGCAGTGGGGCCTCGACAAGCAGTCCGTGCTCGACGCCATGGGCGGCAAGCCGAAGGGTGACGTGGCGACCACGCTGCTGCCGCCGTCGGTCAACGGCTACACCAAGTTCGACACCTACGCGACCGAGGGCAACAAGGGCAACGCGGCGAAGGCCAAGGCGGAGCTGAAGGAGTGCGGCAAGCCGAACGGCTTCAACACGATCCTGACCGCTCGCTCCGACCGCCCCGCCGAGGTCGCCCAGGCCACCGCCGTCCAGGCGTCGCTGAAGAAGATCGGCATCAACGTCGAGATCAAGCAGTTCCCGGCCGGTAAGTACTTCTCCAACTTCGCCGGTGTCCCGAGCTACGTCCACGACAACAAGCTCGGCATGCTGTCGATGGCGTGGGGCGCCGACTGGCCGACCGGCTACGGCTTCCTCGACCAGGTCGTCAACGGTGCCGCCATCAAGCCCTCGGGCGGCAACAACCTGATGGAGCTGGACGACCCGAAGATCAACAAGGCCCTGACGGACGCGATCGCCAACACCGACGACGCGGCCCGCACCAAGGCCTGGGGCGAGATCGACAAGATGGTGCTCGACAACGCCTCGGTCGTCCCGGTCGTCTACCGCAAGAACCTGCTGCTCCGGCCGAAGTCCGCGACCAACGTCACGGTCACGCAGGCCTACCTCGGCATGTACGACTACCTGCTGATGAGCTCCTCGAAGTAACCAGCAGGCCGGAACCTCTGAAAGGCAGGTGAAGGCACCGGGTGGCCGCGGCGGACACATCCCGCCGCGGCCGCCCGGAGCCGTACAGCTGTGGCTGCGTACATCCTCCGACGCGTCATGGGCGCGGTGCTGTTGCTGCTGGTGGTCAGCGCAGTCACCTTCGCCATCTTCTTCCTGGTGCCCCGCCTCGGGGGCCAGACGGCCGACCAGTTGGCCACCCAGTACGTCGGCAAGGACGCGAACCCCGAGTCCGTCGCCGCGATCAAGCAGAACCTGGGACTGGATCAGCCCGTCTACGAGCAGTACTGGCACTTCCTCAAGGGCCTCGTGGTGGGCGCCGACTACACGTTCGGTCCCGACGCGACGCACTGCAGCGCACCCTGCTTCGGGTACTCCTTCAAGAGCCACATCGAGGTGTGGCCCCAGTTGGAGCAGCGGATCCCGGTCTCCTTCTCCCTGGCCATCGGTGCCGCGGTGATCTGGCTGGTCTCCGGTGTGACGACCGGCGTCATCTCGGCACTGCGCAAGGGCAAGCCGATCGACCGCATCTCGATGTTCATCGCGCTCGCCGGCGTCTCGCTGCCGATCTTCTTCACCGGCCAGATCCTCAACGCGCTCTTCGTCTACGAGATCCCGATCTGGGACAGCATCGACTACGTCCCGTTCACCGAGAACCCCGCCGAATGGGCCTGGCACCTGCTGCTGCCCTGGGTCAGCCTCGCCTTCCTCTTCTCCGCTCTCTACGCACGGCTCACCCGGGCGGGCATGCTGGAGACGATGAGTGAGGACTACATCCGAACGGCCAGGGCCAAGGGTCTGAAGGAGACCACGGTCGTGTCCAAGCACGGCCTGCGCTCCGCGCTCACCCCGATCGTCACGATCTTCGGCATGGACTTCGGCACCCTGGTCGGCACCGCGGTGCTCACCGAGACCGTCTTCTCCCTCCAGGGGATCGGCGCCTACTCGGTCCAGGCCATCAAGGACAACGACCTGCCCATCGTGATGGGCGTGACCCTGGTCGCCGCGTTCTTCATCGTCCTCTGCAATCTGATCGTCGACCTGGTGTACGCCGCCATCGACCCCCGGGTGAGGTACTCGTGAGCAAGCTCGACAAAGCCGCGCTCGGCGAACCGGACTCCGTCGCCCCGTCCACGGGGGACGACGCGTTCCTGTCCGTACGGGACCTGCGCATCCACTTCGACACGGACGACGGTCTGGTCAAGTCGGTGGACGGCGTCAGCTTCGACGTGCGCAAGGGCAGGACCCTGGGCATCGTGGGCGAGTCCGGCTCCGGCAAGTCCGTCACCTCGCTCGGCGTGATGGGCCTGCACCGCTCGGCGCGCGCCAAGGTCTCCGGCGAGGTGTGGCTGGACGGCCAGGAGCTGATCGCGGCCGACCCCGACCACGTACGGCGGCTGCGCGGCCGGAAGATGGCCATGATCTTCCAGGACCCGCTGTCGGCGATGCACCCCTACTACACGGTCGGGCACCAGATCGTGGAGGCCTACCGGGTCCACCACGACGTCAGCAAGAAGGTAGCCAAGCAGCGGGCGATCGAGATGCTGGACCGGGTCGGCATCCCCGAGCCCGGCAAGCGCGTGGACGGCTACCCGCACGAGTTCTCCGGCGGTATGCGCCAGCGCGCCATGATCGCCATGGCGCTGGTGAACAACCCCGAGCTGCTCATCGCGGACGAGCCGACCACCGCCCTGGACGTCACCGTCCAGGCGCAGATCCTGGACCTGATCCGCGATCTGCAGAAGGAGTTCGGCTCCGCGGTCATCATGATCACCCACGACCTGGGCGTGGTCGCCGAGATGGCGGACGACCTGCTGGTCATGTACGGCGGCCGGTGTGTGGAGCGCGGTCCCGCCGAGGAGGTGTTCTCGGCGCCCCGGCACCCCTACACCTGGGGTCTGCTCGGCTCGATGCCGCGTCTGGACCGGGAGGAGACCGACCGGCTCATCCCGATCAAGGGCGCGCCGCCCTCCCTCATCAACCTCCCGTCCGGCTGCGCCTTCCACCCGCGCTGCCCGTACGCGGACATCCCGAAGGACAACGTCACCCGCACGGTCCGCCCCGAGCTGACCGAGGTCGGCGGCTCGCACTGGGCCGCCTGCCACATGACCCAGGAGCAGCGGGAGCGTATCTGGACCGAAGAGATTGCGCCGAAGCTGTGAGCGACGACAAGACGGTCAGCGAACCGGACACGAGCGGGAGCACCCTCACCAAGGACACCACCGCCGACGGTGACGTCCTGCTGAAGGTGACCGGTCTTCAGAAGCACTTCCCGATCCGCAAGGGCCTGCTCCAGCGGCAGACCGGAGCGGTGCGCGCCGTCGACGGCATCGACTTCGAGGTCCGCAAGGGCGAGACGCTCGGCGTCGTCGGTGAGTCGGGCTGCGGCAAGTCCACCATGGGCCGGCTGATCACCCGGCTGCTCGAACCGACCGGCGGCTCGGTGGAGTTCCAGGGGAAGGACATCACGCACCTCGGCACGGGTGACCTGCGCCCGATGCGCCGTGACGTGCAGATGATCTTCCAGGACCCGTACTCCTCGCTGAACCCCCGGCACACGATCGGCACCATCGTCGGCGCCCCCTTCAAGCTCCAGGGCGTCGACCCCGAGGGCGGGGTGAAGAAGGAGGTCCAGCGGCTGCTGTCGGTGGTCGGCCTCAACCCCGAGCACTACAACCGCTATCCGCACGAGTTCTCCGGCGGTCAGCGCCAGCGCATCGGCATCGCCCGGGCGCTCGCGCTCAACCCCAAGCTGGTGGTGGCGGACGAGCCGGTCTCCGCGCTGGACGTGTCGATCCAGGCGCAGGTGGTGAACCTGCTGGACGACCTCCAGGACGAGCTGGGCCTGACGTACGTGATCATCGCGCACGACCTGTCCGTCGTCCGGCACGTCTCGGACCGGATCGCGGTGATGTACCTCGGCAAGATCGTCGAGCTGGCCGAGCGCGACCAGCTGTACAAGTCGCCGATGCACCCGTATTCGAAGGCCCTGCTGTCGGCCGTGCCGATCCCGGATCCGAAGCGCCGGGGTGTGAAGAGCGAGCGGATCCTGCTCAAGGGCGACGTGCCCTCGCCGATCGCCCCGCCGAGCGGCTGCCGCTTCCACACCCGGTGCTGGAAGGCGACGGAGATCTGCAAGACCACCGAGCCGCCGCTGGTGGAGCTGCGGGCCGGGCAGCAGGTCGCCTGCCACCACCCGGAGAACTTCGAGGACCAGCAGCCGCAGGACACCAAGCTGCTCTCGTCGGCCCACGACGCCGCGGAGAACAACACCTCACCTGTGGAGAAGTGACTCCGTCCGAGCCCCCGCCCTCGCACCTGGGGGCGGGGGCTTCGCCATGGGTAAAAATGTTCGGGTGCTCCAGGAACTCTTCTCCCCGTCCGTCCAGCACTCGCTCGAGCTGATCGGCATCTTCGTCTTCGCGATCTCCGGCGCCCTGCTGGCGGTGCGCAAGAACTTCGACGTGTTCGGCATGGCCGTGCTCGCCGAGGGCACCGCGCTGGGCGGCGGGCTCTTCCGTGACCTGGTCATCGGGGCCGTCCCGCCCGCCGCCTTCACGGACCTGGGGTACTTCCTCACCCCGCTGCTCGCCACGCTCCTCGTCTTCTTCCTGCATCCCCATGTGGAGCGCATCCAGGTCGCCGTGAACGTGTTCGACGCGGCCGGCCTCGGCCTGTTCTGCGTCGCCGGGACGACGAAGGCGTACGAGTACGGGCTCAACCTGACCGCCTCGGCCTGTCTGGGGATGGTCACCGCGGTGGGCGGGGGCGTGCTGCGGGACGTGCTCGCCAACGAGGTGCCCTCGCTGCTGCGCTGGGACCGCGACCTGTACGCGGTTCCGGCGATCGTCGGCGCCACGATGGTCGTGCTCTGCATCCGCTACGACGCCCTGTCCCCGCTCACCAGCACCCTCGCGGTGATCACCGCCTTCGTACTGCGGCTGCTCGCGATGCGGTACCACTGGCGAGCTCCGCGGGCGTGGCACCGGCGGTCGACGGTGAGCGAGGAGGAGCAGCCCCTCCTGCCGTGACGGGGCCGCGGCCGGTGACCTCGGTCAGCCAGCGGAAGGCCGGGACCACCTGCGGCCGCCACAGCGCCATGGTGTGACCGCCCGCGCTCCGTGGGACGTACACCACGTGCACGGTCGTCGGGGCCTTCGCGGTCTGCTCCAGGGCCACGGCCGCCTCGTAGCCGTCGTGCGGCTGGCCGGAGAGGTAGAGCGCGATCCGCGGCGGCACGGGCGCCTCGCGCAGCAGCAGGAGGGGGTCGTTCTCGGCCCGCAGGGCGGGGCTCTGCGCGGCGAGCGAGTCGCGTTCGCCGATCGGGTCGTTGTAGCCGGACAGGCTCACGGCGGCCCGGTAGCGGTCGGGGTGGGCCACGGCGAGCTTGGCGGCGCAGTGCGCCCCGGCCGAGTAGCCGGCGACGGCCCAGCCCCGCGGGGCGGACTCGACGCGGAAGTTGTCCATGACCATCTTCGGCACGTCGACGCTCAGCCAGGTGTCGGCGTTGACCGTGCCCGGGATGTTGGCGCAGCCGGTGTCCACCCCGGCCAGCAGGTTGGTGCGCGGCGCGACCAGGATGAACGGGGCGACCCGGCCGTCCCGCATCAGCGGAAGCAGTTGCTCGTGCACCTGCAGCGAGCCGAACCAGGCCTTCGCCGAGCCCGGGTAGCCGGGCAGCAGTTCGACGACCGGGAACCTGTGATGCCGGTAGGCCGGGTCGTCGTACTGCGGCGGCAGCCAGACGTAGACCTCGGCGTTCACCCCCGACACCCGGCCTTCGAGCTGGGTGACCCGCACTCCGCCGGCCGCGCGCATCCCGGGTCCGCCGGCCGGCTCGAAGATCTGCCGCACCTTGGGCAGCCGCCGCAGCACGATACCGCCGGTGCCGTCGGCGCCCAGGTCGGCCGCCTGCTGCACATGGTCGCCGGTTCCGAGCAGGTCGGCCCAGTTGTCGTACAGGTTGTTGGCGTTGTTGACCAGGGTGAACACCAGGGCCACGGCCGTCCCCTGCGCGAACAGCAGCATCAGTGTCCGGGCCGCGGCGCGCAGGAGACGGGGGCCGCGCAGGCGCGACCAGAGGGCGAGCGGCAGGGCGAGGGCGAGGACGGACAGCACGACCAGCGCGCAGAGGAACGGAGTCCCGGTGAGGCTCATGCCCTTTCAGAGGACGGGAACTCGCCCCGGGTTTACGGATGTGTCGGACACTTACCGAGATATTGCCCGTGTCTCACCAAGCCCGAACCGCCGGGCGGTGAGGAAAGCTACCGCTTAGTAGTTAGTTCTTGTACTGTTCAGGCATGCCAGAAGCAGCCTCCGCCCCGGCCGTCCGGGCCTCGATCGGTGACAGCGAGTTCGACCGCGACACCGCGGTCACCCGCCGTGCGCCCGGCGTCTACGACATCGACCTCTCCGCCGGCTGGACGATCATCAGCGCCGTCAACGGCGGCTACCTGCTGGCGGTCCTGGGCCGCGCGCTCGCGGACACCCTGCCGCACGCCGACCCCTTCACCGTCTCGGCGCACTACCTGACCGCGTCCCAGCCCGGCCCGGCGGTCGTCCGCACCGACGTCGTTCGCACCGGCCGGACCCTGTCGACCGGCCAGGCCTCCCTCTTCCAGTACGACGAGCAGGGCCGCGAGGTCGAACGCATCCGCGTCCTCGCCTCCTACGGCGATCTGGAAGCCCTGCCCGACGACGTCCGCACGACGGCCGTACCGCCCGCCATTCCGCCGATCGAGCAGTGCTTCGGCCCCGAGGACGGGCCCGCCCCCGTCGACGGCAGCTCGGCCATCGCCGACCGGCTGATGCTCAAGCTCGACCCGTCCACCCTGGGCTGGGCCCTCGGGCAGCCGTCCGGCAAGGGCGAGATGCGGGCCTGGTTCGGCCTCGCGGACGGCCGCGACCCCGACCCGCTCTCCCTGCTGCTGGCGGTGGACGCCCTGCCGCCCACCGCCTTCGAGCTCGGGCTGAAGGGCTGGGTGCCCACCGTCGAGCTGACCGTGCATGTCCGCTGCCGCCCGGCACCGGGCCCGCTGCGCGTGTCGATCACCACGCGCAACCTCGCCGGCGGCTTCCTCGAGGAGGACGCCGAGGTGTGGGACAGCGCCGGCCGGCTGGTCGCCCAGTCCCGCCAGCTCGCCCGGGTCAGGCTCGGCTGAGCGGCTCGCGCCCCAGCCAGGCGGCCAGCCTGTCGTAGGCATCGGCTCCCTCGGGGGCCGGCCGGGCCGAGCCGAACGGCGTGCGCTCGTCCCGCTGTTCGTCGGGCAGCATGCGGTGGCCGACGGTGAGCGCGAACTCGGCCAGTTGCGGATCGAGGGCGAGCGGCCGTCCCAGGGCCTCGGACAGGTCCCAGGTGTGGGTCACCGTCTCCATGACGTAGGCCGACAGGGCGGTCCGGCCCGGCATCTCACCGAACGGCAGACGCAGCAGGGCGTCCAGTCGGTCGTCGTCCGCCCAGGCCTTGACGGCCCGGATCCTGGCCTCGTCGTACGCGACGGCCCAGCCGTCGTCGGGCACGCCCTCGGCGAACGGCTGGGCGGCGACCGCGTCGCCCCCCTCGCCCGCGATCGCGATGCGGCGGGCTCCGCCGGTGAGATGGCTCAGCAGCGTGCGCACGTCGAACTCGGAGCACGGGGTGGGGCGGTCGAGCTGCTCCGGGCGTACGGTCTGGATCAGCGCGGTGGCCTGCTCGGCGGCGCGGGCGAACAGCGGGCGGGGGTCGGTGGTCATCGGATCTCCTCCTGTGTGCGTGGGCGAGAGGAGCATCGCCGGATAACCTGACAGCCTCCGTCAACATTTGCGGCGGGCTCCCACACGGCACGATGCTGATGCCGTGAAGTCCGACCGACTGCTGTCGATCCTGCTGCTCCTGCAGACCCGCGGCCGGGTCCCGGCCCGTGAACTCGCCGAGCGGCTCGAGGTGTCCGTCCGCACCGTCTACCGCGACGTCGAGTCCCTGTCGGCCGCGGGCGTCCCGGTCTATGCCGAACGCGGACGGCACGGCGGCATCGAACTGCTCGCCGGTTTCCGCACGGACGTCACCGGCCTCACCGCCGACGAGTCCCGCGCGCTCTTCGTCCTGGCCGCGCAGGGCGCGCACACCGCGCTCGGGCTGGACGCGGCGTTCGGCTCGGCCCTGCGCAAGGTGATGGCCGCGCTGCCGGCCCCGCACCGACCGGCCGCCGAGACCGCCTCCCGCCGCATCCTCGTCGACGCCACCCGCTGGCGGGGCGGCCCGCAACCGGCCGTCGACCTGGAGGTGCTGCGGGACGCGGTCTTCGCCGACCGCAGGCTGCGGCTGCGCTACCGGCACAGCGGCGAGCGCCAGGTGCGGACGTACACCGTCGACCCGTACGGCCTCGTCGCCAAGGCGGGCGTCTGGTACCTGGTCGCCGACCGGCGGGCCGCGCCACGGCTCTTCCGGGCGGACCGGGTGCGCTCGGCCCGGCTCCTCGACGATCCGGTACGGCGGCGCCCCGGCGTCGAACTGGCCGAGGTCTGGGAGGTGCTGCGCCGGCAGGTCGAGGCGCGCCCCGGTGGGCTCGACGTCACCGTCAGGGTGCGGCGTGACCGGCTCGACATGTTCCTGCGGCTGACGGCTCCTCTGCTGGCCGAGCTTCCCGACGACGACGGAGAGGGCGAGTGGGTGACCGCGCGGCTGACGTACGGGGTCCTCGGCGAGACCCGCCAGCTGCTCGCCTTCGCCGACCAGGTGGAGGTCCTCTCGCCCCCTCAGGTGCGTGAGGAGTTGGCCCGGACGGCCGCCTCTGTCACGGGACTGTACCGGTGCCCGGGTGGAGCGCCGGGGTGAAGTCGCTGGTCGGGGCAGCGTCTTGGGGTGCGCTTTGCCCGGCTGACAGGGCGGTCACAGGGCGGGCCCAAGGGAGGCCTATGCGGCGCTGGTTGAGTGCCCGCCTCAGGACTGCCTCATCTGCCTTGGAGTTGTCTCTCATGAAGCGTGCGCGTCGTCTCGTTCCGGCCGTGACCCTGCTCGTGCTGTCGCCCCTGGTGTTGGCGGCCTGCGGGTCGGGTGACTCCTCGTCGTCGGGCAGCGGGGGCGGGACCGGGCAGCAGCAGGGCTGCCAGGCGCCGTCCGGTGCCCCGTCGGGTGCGCCGTCCGGGGCTCCTTCCGGGGCTCCTTCCGGCGCTCCGACGGGCGCTCCGTCGGGTGCTGCTTCGGCCGGTGCTTCGGGTGGTACCAAGCCGTCGGGCGCCCCCTCCGGGGCGCCTTCGGGGATGCCGAGCGGTGCGCCGGGCGGCGGGCAGGGGGGTCCTGGTGGTGGCCAGGGAGGCGGCTGCGGCGGCCCGGGCGGCGGTGGCCAGGGGCAGGCGCAGTAGGCGCAGCCGGAAGCCGCGCCGGCCGGGTCAGTCCAGCCAGTGGTGGCGGCCCAGCCCGATCAACCGCATCTGACGGGTCGCCACCTGTGCGACATCCCTGGTCCGCTCCTCGCGCTCCTCGTCGGGCCCCTCCAGCGCCTCCAGGAAGAGCGACGCGGTGATCAGCATCTGGTCGACGTAGAGGTGCGCGAGCATCAGCAGGTCGTCCTCGGACCAGCCCTCGGACACCGGGTCCTTGGCCAGTTCGTCCTTGACCTCTTGGGCGAACCGGGCCAGCTGGTCGCGTATCGCCTCGCGTACCGGCTGAACTCCGCCATGCCGCTCACGGGCGATGAATCGGACATGGGCGGGGTACCCGTCGACGTGACGGGCGATCAGCTCGATGGTGCGCGTGATGCGTTCCTGGCTGTCACCCGTCGTGGACACCGTCGTCCGGATCATCGGGTGCAGGCTGCCCAGCGCCTCCTCGACCAGGGCCACACCCAGGTCCGCCGTGGAGCGGAAGTGGCGGTAGAAGGCGGTCGGGGCCACACCGACGGCGCGGGTGACCTCGCGCAGCCCGAGGCTGCTCAGGCTCTGCTCCTCCAGCAGCCCCAGGGCCGCGTCCAGGAGTGCCTGCCGGGTCTTCTGCTTCTGGGCCTGCCGGATGCCGAGAGTGTGACTCATACCATGCAGTTAACAACTGTTCTCTGTAATTGGAAAGTCTATGAGCCGCTAGACTGGGAAGTCAGTGAACAACTGTAACCACAATCGTTCACCGAAACCCTGGGGGTTGTTAACCGTGCTGTTCATCGTCGCCGCGCTCCTGCTGCTGGGCGTCGTCCTGGGCACCGTCGCCCACGCGCCGCTCACCTTCTCCGTCGCCGCGGGCGTCGTCATCGCCGTCTGGCTCGGCATCTTCGCGCTCCGCGAGCGCCACGGCCGCCGACGCCACACGCAGGCCCACTGACCGCCGCACGCCCCGCGCACCGGCCAATCTCTCCACCGACCCGATCACCGGGAGTCGATCACCATGCAGCTCACCGCTCCGGCCACGCGCCGCACCGGCATCCGCGACACCGACGGCATGGCCGTCGCGTCCTTCGTCCTGGGCCTGCTCGGCCTCCTCGTCCTCAACATCTTCCTCGGCCCCGTCGCCATCGTGCTGGCGGGCGTCGCCCTGTGGCGCGGCACCAAGCGCCGCGGCCGTGCCTACCTGGGACTGGCCCTGGGCGTCGCCGACCTGCTGGTCCTGGTGGCGTTCATGCAGGCGGACAGCTCGATCTCGTGGAGCTTCTGAGCCGTCGTCGGACAACCGCCCGCCGACGAGCCGCGGCCGACCCGGGGACGACGGGTCGCGGCCGCGCGGGAAAGCGGTTCACCTCACGCCAGGTTCGGCCGGCCTTGACCTGAGGCCGCTCCCGGGGGAGCCGTAGAATCGGGCTCACCATGGCTTACCTCGACCACGCCGCGACCACCCCCATGCTCCCGGAGGCGGCAGAGGCGCTCACCGCCCACCTGGGTGCCACCGGCAACGCGTCCTCCCTCCACGCATCCGGCCGACAGGCCCGCCGCACCGTCGAGGAGGCCCGCGAGACCCTCGCCGAAGCCCTCGGCGCCCGCCCCAGCGAAGTCGTCTTCACCTCGGGTGGCACGGAGGCCGACAACCTCGCCGTCAAGGGCCTTTACTGGTCACGCCGCGACGCCGACCCGGCCCGCACCCGCGTCCTCGCCAGCCCCGTCGAGCACCACGCCGTCCTCGACGCAGTGCACTGGCTCGGCGAACACGAGGGCGCCACCGTCGAGTACCTCCCGGTCGACGCCCACGGCCGCGTCCACCCGGACGCCCTGCGCGAGGCGATCGCCCGCGACCCCGACGACGTGGCCCTCGCCACCGTCATGTGGGCCAACAACGAGATCGGGACGATCCTGCCGATCCGTGAACTCGCCGACACCGCCGCAGAGTTCGGTGTTCCCCTGCATTCGGACGCCGTCCAGGCCTTCGGCCAGATCCCCGTGGACTTCGCCGCCTCCGGCCTCGCCGCGATGACGGTGACGGGCCACAAGATCGGCGGCCCGTACGGCGTCGGCGCCCTGGTCCTCGGCCGTGAACACACCCCCGTCCCCGTCCTGCACGGTGGCGGCCAGGAGCGGCATGTGCGCTCCGGCACCCTCGATGTGCCCGCCATCGCCTCCTTCGCGGTCGCCGGGCGGCTGGCCGCCGAGCAGCGCCAGTGGTTCGCCCGCGAGATCGGCGCCCTGCGCGACGCCCTGGTCTCCGCGGTCCGCTCGGCGGTGCCGGACGCGATCCTCGGCGGCGACCCGGACCCGGAGGGGCGCCTCCCGGCCAACGCGCACTTCACGTTCCCCGGCTGCGAGGGCGACTCCCTGCTGCTTCTGCTCGACGCCCAGGGCATCGAGTGCTCCACCGGCTCCGCCTGCACCGCCGGCGTCGCCCAGCCCAGCCATGTCCTCCTCGCCACCGGCACCGACCCCGACCTGGCCCGCGGCACCCTCCGCTTCTCCCTCGGCCACACCTCCACCGAGGCCGACATCGAGGCCCTGGCCAAGGCCATAGGCCCGGCGGTGGAACGGGCCAGGGCGGCGGGGCTGACGTAGCGCGCCGCCCGGGACCTGGTGACCGCCTACGCGGGGGCCGTGCGCGCCGCACGCACCAGCCGCATGTACGTGTCCCAGTCCCAGTGCGGCCCCGGGTCCGTGTGGTCCGTGCCCGGGACCTCCACGTGGCCGATGATGTGCCGGCGGTCGACGGGTATGTCGTACCGCGCGCAGATCCGGGCCGTGAGGCGAGCCGAGGCCTCGTACATCTCGTCCGTGAAGTCCTGCGGACGGTCCACGAAGCCCTCGTGCTCGATGCCGACACTGCGCTCGTTGTAGTCGCGGTTCCCCGCGTGGTACGCCACGTCCAGCTCACGGATCATCTGCGTGACGTGCCCGTCCTGGCGGACGATGTAGTGCGTGGCCGCCTTGTGCCCCGGGTCCTGGAAGGCCTTCACCGCGCTGTCGAAGCTGCCCTGCGTGACATGGACGATCACCATGTCTATGCCGAAGTCGTCGGGCCGGTCCGCCCGGCGCCAGTTCGCGTCCGACGCCGCCACCCAGCGCGCGCCCGCGTAGTCGACCTCGCCCTCCTTGCGGGGCTTCTCGACGCCCGGGGTCCGCCACCACAGGCGCGCGAGCTCGTCCCTGGCCAGCATGGCGGTGCCCGCCGCTGCCGCCAGCCCGCCGACCAGCAACGCGCGGCGCCCGACCTTCCGGTCGCCGTCCTTCGAGGCCTTCCGCTCTCCCATGTGATCGTCAACGGATACTCGCGGGCCCTGGTTCCCGCGCACCCGTACCCTGGAGGGGCTATGACTGACACCCCGCAGCGCTCCCGTCCCCTCCGTGTCCTGGCCGCCATGTCCGGCGGAGTCGACTCCGCCGTCGCCGCCGCCCGTGCGGCCGAGGCGGGCCACGACGTGACCGGCGTCCACCTCGCGCTCTCCGCCAACCCGCAATCGTTCCGCACGGGCGCGCGGGGCTGCTGCACCATCGAGGACTCACGCGACGCCCGCCGCGCCGCCGACGTCATCGGCATCCCGTTCTACGTGTGGGACCTCGCCGACCGCTTCCGTGAGGACGTCGTCGAGGACTTCGTCGCCGAGTACGAGGCCGGACGCACGCCCAACCCCTGCCTGCGCTGCAACGAGAAGATCAAGTTCGCCGCGCTGCTGGACAAGGCGCTGGCCCTGGGCTTCGACGCGGTCTGCACGGGCCACTACGCCAAGGTGATCACGCACGAGGACGGCACACGCGAGCTGCACCGGGCCTCCGACATGGCCAAGGACCAGTCGTACGTCCTCGGCGTGCTGGACGACCGGCAGCTCGCCCACGCGATGTTCCCCCTGGGGGACACCGTCACCACCAAGGACGAGATCCGCGCGGAGGCCGAGCGCAGGGGCCTGGCGGTGGCCAAGAAGCCCGACTCGCACGACATCTGCTTCATCGCCGACGGCGACACCCAGGGCTTCCTCGCGGACCGGCTCGGCAAGGCGGAGGGCGACATCGTCGACGAGTCGGGAGCGAAGCTCGGCACGCACGAGGGCGCCTTCGGCTTCACCATCGGCCAGCGCAAGGGGCTCAGGATCGGCACCCCCGCCCCCGACGGCAAGCCGCGCTACGTCCTCGACATCTCCCCGGTGGACAACACGGTGACCGTCGGCCCGGCCTCCGCCCTGGACGTCAGCGCCCTCACCGCCGTCAAGCCCCGCTGGTGCGGCGTCGCCCCGACCGGCCCCGGCACCTACACGGCCCAGCTCCGCGCCCACGGCGGCGAGACCGAGGTCACCGCCGAGCTGACCGACGGCACCCTGGAGGTCGCCTTCACCGAGCCGGTCCGCGGCGTCGCCCCCGGCCAGGCGATCGTCCTGTACGACGGCACACGGGTGGTCGGCTCGGCGACGATCGCCTCGACCAAGCGGACCCCGGCGGGCGTGGCCTGACAGGGGGTTCTCGACCCTGGCCTTGACCCCGCCCCGCTCAGTCCCGCGAGAAGAATTCCAGCAGCACCGGCGCCAGCACGTTCGGCTCCACCATGTGGGTCTGCCCCTGGAGGGCGCGGTACGCCCCCTCCGGGACGGAGTCCGCGATCGCCCGGGCCGCCTCGCGGAGCCAGGCCGGGCTGGCCTCGCCCGCGACCGCCAGGACGGGGACGCCGACGGAGGCCAGCCGGGAGCGCGGGACCCGGCCGTCGCGCATCACGGCGTCGTCGTAGGCGAGGCTAGGCGCGATGGCCTCCATGCCGGCCCACATCGGGGACTGGCGGGCACCCTGGATGACGCCCTCGGCCAGGCCGGTCAGCCGCAGGAACAGCTCGACCGCGTCCCCGCGCCGCCCCTCACCGAGCGCCTCCCGCAGCCGCCCGGTGTACTCCGCGCGCTCCTCGGCGCCCTCCTCGGTCATCGCGAACGGCGTCTCGTACACCGCCACCCGCCGCACCGGCAGCCCGCTCGCCGCCGCCTCCAGCGCCAGCGCCCCGCCCGACGAGATGCCGTACAGGCACGCCTCGCCGCCCACCGCCTCGATCACCGCCGCCAGGTCCTCGACCTCGCGCTCCACGGCGTACGGCGCCGTGTCGCCGCTGGCGCCACGGCCCCGGCGGTCGTACACGACGGCCTGGAAACGCTCCGAGAGCGACACCGCCAGGGGCGCGAGGGTGCCGCCCGTCGACATCGCGCCGCTCACCAGGACGACAGCGGGACCCTGGCCGGTGCTCTCGAAGGCGATGCGGGTGCCGTCGCGCGAAAGGATCTTCTTGTCCATGTCTGTGCAGACTGCCGCACGGCGCGGTGTTCATCGGTGAGGCGAGCGGCGCGTCCGCCGATCAGAACACTTCCACCTCGTAGAAGCACAGGTGGTCCTTGATCTCCGCGACCTCCGGCTTGGGCTCCGGATACGCCCAGACGAGGTCCGCGGCGCCCGGCAGCGACCAGTAGGACGCGGTCCCCTTGAACGGGCAGTGCGTGTGCGTGCCGGACGGGGTCAGCAGGTCCATGCGTACGTCCTCGGCCGGGACGTAGTACCGCTCGGGACAGCCCGTCTCGCGCAGCACCAGCGACCGGTCGCTCTCCGCCAGTACCTGCCCGTCGTGCACCACGCGTACGTGCCGCCCGCTCGGCTCGATGGTGATGCGATGCCCGGTGGTCACGATCGCCCTCCTTGGGTAGCCGACTCCTCCGGTACAGCGCACGCTGAAGCGGAGTTCTTCCCCTGCCGCAGGAGGTCCCATGCGAGCCACGGAACCCGCCAGGAACCGCAGCGCCCTGACCCACCAGATCCGGTACGCCCTGCGCCACCCGGAACGGGTGCCCGCGCACGCCCGGCGTGCGGTGCGGGACGCCTGGCTGCGGCTGCGGTACCGCGACCACATCGCGTACTACCGGGCCGTGATGGCCTCCGACGCGGCGCGCAGCGCGGAGGCGGCGGTGGGACACAACCCGTCGCGCGAGGCGTGGGCGCGGATCGGGCGCATGCAGTTCGACTACCTGGTGGGACACGGCCTGCGGCCGCACCACCGGATGCTGGAGATCGGCTGCGGCAACCTGCGCGCCGGGCGGCTGTTCATCGACCACCTCGACGCCGGGCACTACTACGGCATCGACATATCGCCGCACATCCTGCTCGCCGCCCAGGACACCCTCGTGGCCGAGAACCTCCAGTCCAAGCTGCCCTACCTGGCGCTCGCCGACGACCTCACCTTCGCCTTCCTGCCCGACGCGCACTTCGACGTGGTGCACGCGCACAGTGTCTTCTCGCACTCTCCGCCGCACGTCATCGAGGAGTGCTTCGCCCACGTCGGACGGATCCTCGCGCCCGGCGGCTTCTTCGACTTCACCTTCGACCGCACCGAGGGGGAGGAGCACCAGGTGCTCCGCGAGGACTTCTACTACCGGACGGCGACGCTGATCGAAATCGCCGCGCGGCACGGACTGGACGCCCGGTTCATGGACGACTGGGAACGGCTCCCGCACCGGCAGTCGAAAATACGGGTCGTCGCGACGGCCGACCGGACCCGTACGGTGGGCCCATGAACATCTGTGTCTTCCTGTCCGCCGCCGATCTCGACGAGCGCTACACCCGTCCCGCGCGGGAGTTCGCCAAGCTGCTGGGCAAGGGCGGTCACACGCTGGTGTGGGGCGGCTCCGACGTGGGCCTCATGAAGGTCGTCGCCGACGGGGTGCAGGAGGCGGGCGGGCGGCTCGCCGGCGTCTCCGTGCAGTTCCTCGCGGCCAAGGCCCGTCCGGGCGTCGACGAGATGGTGGTGGCCAAGGACCTGGCCGAGCGCAAGAGGCTGCTCCTGGAGAAGGCCGACGCCGTGGTGATCATGGTGGGAGGCACCGGCACGCTCGACGAGGCGACCGAGATCCTGGAGCTGAAGAAACACGGCCACACGGACAAGCCGGTGGTCCTGCTCAACACCGCCGGGTTCTACGACGGCCTGAAGGAGCAGTTCCGCCGCATGGAGGACGAGGGCTTCCTGCCCCGCCCGCTCACCGACCTGGTGTTCTTCGCGGAGGAGCCGGTGGGGGCCATGGCGTACCTGGAGGAGAGCCAGGGCATCGAGTGACCCGGCTCTGATGCGAGCATGGCGGACATGGCTACTCATGTGATCACCGGGGCGGGCTCCGGCATCGGCGCGGCCGTGGCCCGCCGTCTGCACGCGCGCGGGGACGATCTCGTGCTGCACGCGCGCGACGCGGGCCGTGCGAAGGAACTGGCGGCGGAGTTCCCCGGGGCGAAGACCCTGGTCGGTGACCTGGCCGACCCGGACAGGCTCTCCTGGGCCTTCTCCCACCAGTCACTGCCGGACCGGGTGGACTCGCTGCTGCACGTCGCCGGGGTCGTCGACCTCGGTCCGGTCGGCGACCTCACCCCGAAGACCTGGCGCCACCAGCTCAACGTCAACCTGGTCGCCCCCGCCGAGCTGACCCGTCACTTCCTGCCGCAGTTGCGCGCCGCCCGGGGGCACGTGGTCTTCGTCAACTCCGGTGCCGGTCTCAACGCGAACGCCGGCTGGTCCGCGTACGCCGCCTCCAAGCATGGCCTGAAGGCCCTGGCCGACTCCCTGCGCCACGAGGAGCACGCGAGCGGCATACGCGTCACCTCGGTCTACCCCGGCCGTACGGCGAGCCCCATGCAGGCCAAGGTCCACCAGCAGGAGGGCAAGGAGTACGACGCCTCGAAGTGGATCGACCCGGAGTCGGTGGCCACGACGATCCTGACGGCCCTGGACCTGCCGAGGGACGCGGAGGTCAACGACCTGACGGTACGACCGGGTAACTGACCCCGGCCCGGTCGCTGCGTAGGCTTCTCGGGTGAGTGAAGACAGCCAGTTCAGGTTCGGTGCCGCCACCGGCGTGGGGTCCATGCCGGGCGGCGACGCCCGAGAAGCCGCCAAGACCGTCACCGGCACCTTCGAGGACTTCCCGTTCCTGCCCGAACTGCCCGCCCGGGGCCCCGGCGCGGACATGATCGGGCGGACCGCCGGGATGCTCGTCGAGCTGTACGCGCGCGTGGAGCCCAGCGGATGGCGGCTCGGCGACCGGCCGGGGCGGGACACCAAGCGGGCCCGTTCCTGGCTCGGCGAGGACCTCGACGCGCTGGAGGAGTTCACGCAGGAGTACGAGGGACCGCTGAAGGTCCAGGCGGTCGGGCCGTGGACCCTCGCCGCGAACCTGGAGCTGAGGAACGGCGAGGCGGCCCTCTCCGACGCGGGTGCCTGCCGGGACCTCGCCGCCTCCCTCGCCGAGGGCCTGCGTCTGCATCTCGCCGAAGTGCGGCGGCGCGTCCCCGGCGCGCACCTCGTCCTCCAGCTCGACGAGCCGTCCCTCACCGCCGTCCTGCGGGGCCAGGTGAAGACCGCCAGCGGCTACCGCACCCACCGGTCCGTCGACCGGCAGACCGTCGAGGCCACGCTGCGTGACCTCGTCGCCGTGCATCCCGACGGTCCGGTCGTCGTCCACTCCTGCGCACCGGACGTGCCCTTCGCGCTGCTGCGCCGGGCGGGCGCGGCGGCCGTCTCCTTCGACTTCTCCCTGCTCACCGAGCGTGACGACGAGACGATCGGTGAGGCGGTGGAGGGCGGCACCCGGCTCTTCGCCGGTGTCGTCCCGGGCACCGAGGGCCCATTGTCAGACCCTGCCGGTAGCGTCATGGGTGTCAGGACGCTGTGGCGCAGGCTGGGGCTGTCACCGGGGCTTCTCGCGGAGGCGGTCACGCTCACCCCGGCGTGCGGACTCGCGGGGGCCTCCCCGGGGTACGCGCGCACGGCTCTCGCCCACTGCGTCCGGGCGGCGAGATCTCTCGCGGACAACCCAGAGTAACGGGAGGACGACACGGTGGCCGGCGACAAGCAAGCGGAGACGACGACGGTGCCCGCCGAGGCACGGGAGAAGCACGCGCGCCTCGCGGAGCAGATCGAGGAGCACCGCTTCCGCTACTACGTGAAGGACGCTCCCGTCGTCAGCGACGCGGAGTTCGACCAACTGCTGCGTTCCCTGGAAGCGCTGGAGGAGGAGCACCCGGAGCTGCGCACCCCGGACTCGCCCACCCAGAAGGTCGCGGGCGCGTACGCCACGGAGTTCACGGCGGTCGAGCATCGCGAGCGCATGCTCTCCCTCGACAACACCTTCAACGAGGAGGAGCTCGCCGCCTGGTCGGAGCGGATCGCGAGGGAACTGGGCGAGCAGGACTACCACTTCCTGTGCGAGCTGAAGGTCGACGGCCTCGCCGTGAACCTCACCTACGAGCACGGCCGCCTCACCCGTGCGGCGACCCGCGGCGACGGCCGCACCGGCGAGGACATCACGCCCAACGTCCGGACGATCGCCGAGATCCCGGAGCGCCTCGAGGGCGACCGCGTCCCCGACCTCGTGGAGATCCGCGGCGAGGTCTACTTCCCGATGGAGAAGTTCCAGGAGCTCAACGCCCGGCTGGTATCGGCCGGCGACAAGCCCTTCGCCAACCCGCGCAACGCCGCGGCCGGTTCACTGCGCCAGAAGGACCCGCGCGTCACCGCCACCCGCCCTCTGCACATGGTGGTCCACGGCATCGGTGCCCTGGAGGGCTTCACGGGCCTGACCCGCCTCTCGCAGGCGTACGACCTGCTCAAGACCTGGGGCCTGCCCACCTCCCGGCACAACCGGGTGGTCGACGGTCTCCCAGGCATGCTGGAGTTCATCGCCCACTACGGCGAGAACCGCCACTCCGTGGAGCACGAGATCGACGGTGTGGTCGTCAAGCTCGACGAGATCCCGCTCCAGGGCCGCCTCGGCTCGACCTCGCGCGCCCCGCGCTGGGCGATCGCGTACAAGTACGCGCCGGAGGAGGTGAACACCAAGCTCATCAACATCCGCGTGGGCGTGGGCCGCACGGGCCGGGTCACGCCGTACGCCCAGGTCGAGCCGGTCACGGTCGCGGGCTCCGAGGTCGAATTCGCCACGCTGCACAACCAGGACGTGGTCAAGGCCAAGGGCGTCCTCATCGGTGACACGGTGGTGCTGCGCAAGGCCGGTGACGTCATCCCGGAGATCCTCGGCCCGGTCGCCGACCTGCGCGACGGCAGCGAGCGCGAGTTCGTGATGCCGAGCGAGTGCCCCGAGTGCGGTACCCCGCTCAGGCCGATGAAGGAGGGCGACGTCGACCTGCGCTGCCCGAACGCCCGCACCTGCCCGGCCCAGTTGCGCGAGCGCCTGTTCTACCTCGCGGGCCGCAAGGCGCTGGACATCGAGCACTTCGGCTACGTCGCCGCGGCCGCCCTCACCGCTCCGCTGGAGCCGAAGGATCCGCCGCTGGTGGACGAGGGCGACCTGTTCGACCTCACCATCGACCAGCTGCTGCCCATCAAGGCGTACGTCCTCGACCCGGACAGCGGTCTGCCCAAGCGCGACCCGAAGACCGGTGAGGAGAAGGTCGCCACGATCTTCGCGAACCAGGAGGGCAAGCCCCGCAAGAACGCGCTGGCCATGCTGGAGAACATCGCGGCGGCGAAGGAGCGCCCGCTCGCCCGGATCATCACCAGCCTGTCGATCCGTCATGTGGGCCCGGTCGCGGCCGAGGCGCTGGCCCGCGAGTTCCGCTCGATCGAGCGCATCGACCAGGCCACCGAGGAGGAACTGGCGGTCACCGAGGGCGTCGGCCCGACCATCGCCGCCTCCCTCAAGCAGTGGTTCACCGAGGACTGGCACCGCGAAATCATCCGTAAGTGGAAGGCCGCCGGCGTCCGCATGGAGGAGGAGAGCACCGGCGAGGACGAGGGTCCGCGTCCGCTCGAAGGTCTCACCGTGGTCGTCACCGGCACCCTCGAACACTTCACCCGGGACGGCGCCAAGGAGGCGCTGCAGAGCCGCGGTGCGAAGGTGACCGGTTCGGTTTCGAAGAAGACGTCTTTCGTCGTGGTGGGTGACAGCCCCGGATCGAAATACGACAAGGCGATGCAGCTGAAGGTGCCCGTCCTGAACGAGGACGGTTTCGGGGTCCTGTTGGAGCAGGGACCGGACGCGGCGGCCGAAGTCGCCCTTTCGGCCGAGGAGTAGCGGTTGAAGGCCACCCGTTCGGCGCATACCAGATGCATACGGGTGGCCGGGGCGCATTCGGGCAACCGTCGGCGACCGCTGCCCGTGGAAGCCTTCTGCGGCCTACTGTTGAGATGTGCGCCTGCCGTGCCCAGCTGCGGTCGGGGCATCTTCGTGCTCGCGCGGGGCACGGGGACGGGTTTCAGCGCGGGCCGTCGAGGGTTGTCGGGCACCGGGCCGCGTGGCGTGGGCACCGCCGGCTGTGAGAGGGACGGGAATGGAACCGACCGAGAGCGCCGTGCCGGGCTCACGGCTGCGCCTGCGCCGCATGGCGGTCGTATGGCGCGCAGTCCGTGGGGCCGGACGGCCGGCGGGGCGTCCGGGCGTGGAGGTGCGCGCCGTCGGACAGTACACCGCGGACGCGCGCGGTGTCGGGGGGCGCGCCGCGGACGGCCGCGGCGCCACCCAGCCGGTCACCGAACACGCCCCCGGGCTGACGGGCGTGGGCCCGGACGCGGACACCGAACGTCACCATTCCTGGCCCGCGCTGCCCGCGGCGGTCGTCGCTGCGGCCGGCTTCGTCCTGGGCGCCGGCTTCTACCGCGCCTTCACCGCCGGCCACGCGCTCTTCCCGTCCGGCACGGCCGGCTGGGCGCTGGCCGTGCTGACCGGCATCATCGTCGGCCATCTGGTCATGCTGGGCCGCTCCCGCTGGTGGGGCGGCACCGGCTCGGGCGCCGCCCTCACCCTCGCCGTGCTGCTGCTCTACGGCTGGCTGCCGGCCGGCATGGTCAGCCTCACGGTCGTCGTGCTGGTCGGCGTCGCCCGCCGCAACCGCTGGCGCCAGGGCATCCTCCACGGGGCGGTCGACCTCCTCGGCATCGGCGCCGGCGCCCTGGTGCTGGGCGCCTTCGGGTCCGTTCCGTCCGTCGAGTCCCCCTCGCACCCGGACAGCTGGACGCTCTACACCGCGCCCGAAGTGGCCCTGGTCGCCCTCGCCTACCTGGCCGTCAGCCGTGTCCTGCTCTGGTACCTGCACGCCCCGCGCCCCGGCCTGCCCACCGTCGCCCGCACCGCCCTGGTCAGACAGGGTCTGGTCGCGGTCGCGCTGCTGGGCATCGCGCCGCTGGTGTGCGTGGTGGCCGTGGCCAAGCCCATCCTGCTGCCGCTGTTCTCCATCCCGCTCATCGCGCTGGACTCCACGCTCTGGATAGCCCGGGCCCGCGCCGAGGAACAGTTGCGCGACCCGCTGACGGGGCTGCCCAACCGCCAGTGGCTGCTGGAGCGCATCTGGACCGCGCTGGACGACGCCGAACGCATCGACGCCCGCGCCGCACTGATGCTGATCGACCTCGACCGTTTCCGGTCGGTCAACGACACCCTCGGTCATCTGGCCGGTGACCGGCTGCTGCTGCAGATCGCCGACCGGCTGCGGGTGGCGCTGCCGCGCGGGGCGGAGGCCGCCCGGCTCGGCGGGGACGAGTTCGCCGTCTTACTGCCCGTCGCGGACTCCACGACGTCCGCGACCCGGGTCGCCCGCAACCTGGTCACCGCGCTCAGTTCCCCGCTCGACCTCGACGGCCTCACCCTCGTCCTGGAGGCCAGCGCCGGAGTCGCCGTCTTCCCCGACCACGCCCTGGACGCCGAGGGGCTGCTGCGGCGCGCGGACGTGGCGATGTACCAGGCGAAGCGGGACCGCACGGGCGTCGAGGTCTACGAGTCCAAGCGCGACTCCAACACCCCGGACCGGCTCGGCCTGCTGGGGGACCTCCGCCGGGCGCTGGACGCCCAGGAGGTGGAACTGCACTACCAGCCGAAGGTCCGCTTCGACGGGCAGGTCGCGGGTCTGGAAGCCCTGGTCCGCTGGGTGCACCCCGAGCGGGGCAAGGTGCCGCCGGACGAGTTCATAGCGATCGCCGAGTCCTCGGGCCTGATGCCCCACCTCACCGAGTACGTCCTGGAGACCGCGCTCGGCCAGGTCGCACGCTGGCGGGCACAGGGACTGTTCGTCCCGGTCGCGGTCAACGTCTCCCCGCGCGACGTCCACACCCCCGGTTTCGCCGGCTCGGTCGCCGCCCGGCTGGCACGGCACGGTGTGCCCGCGGGAGCGCTCCAACTGGAGATAACGGAACACGTCCTCCTGGAGGACCCGCAGCGCGCCGCCGACACCCTGAACGGGCTGACCGGGCACGGCGTGAAGATGTCCCTCGACGACTTCGGCACGGGCTACTCGTCGCTCGTGCACCTGCGCCGGCTCCCGGTCAGCGAGCTGAAGATCGACCGCTCGTTCGTCGCCCGGCTCGCGGTCGACACCGAGGACGCCGAGATCGTGCGCTGCACGGTCGACCTCGCGCACTCCCTCGGCCTGCTCGTCGTCGCCGAGGGCGTCGAGGACGACGAGACCTGGGAACGCCTGCGCGACCTCGGCTGCGACGCCGTCCAGGGCTGGCTGGTCGCCGCCGCGATGCCCCCGGACGAGACGACGGCCTGGCTCCGCGCCCGAGGCTCCCGCGGCTGGCAGCGCCCCCGCGCCGCCCTCCCGGCAGCGGCCACCGAGGACTAGCCCGCCGGGCCGACCGCCCCACCCGTTCGTGCCGGCGGACAAACGGGCGTTCCCCCTGGGACGCCCGCCCCCCTGCGCCCCGTGCGTCTGCCGCCTGCCCGGCCCATGCCGTCGGCGGCCCCCACGCGCCAGCTCGCGTCCTCAGCTCGCCCCCGCCGCGAAGTGCCCGATCGGCAGTTCGCGGCGCCTGCCGTACGCGCCCTCCGGCAGGTGCGGTGTGTGTCCCTACCGCTTCCTGTTCCGGCCCGCCCCGGCCCGCCCCGACGGCGACGCCGGTGCCTACCTCTCGGTCAAGGGCCTGAGGGACGGCACCTTCGGAGTGGTGGGCCTGGCGCTGCTGGTCTTCGTCGGTGCCCGCGCCGAGGCCTGGTTCATGCTCGCCGTGGCACTCGTGCCGCTGTTCGACACACTGATAGTGCTCCGCCACGGCCGTGGTCGTGCTGATCAGTGCAGCACTGCTCTTCGCCGTCTGACCGCGTGGTCACCGACAACAGGGGGTCGGAAGATGTCGCTGTTCGTGCCGAAGTTCGACGAGACCGTGATCGTCCGCGAGGCGGACGCCGAGATCGTCGGCCGGGCTCCCACCACCGTCCGCCTGCTGGCCGACAGCAGTGCGACCGGTGGCGCCCTGTCCACCCAGCGGGTCACGCTCACGGCAGGCGCCGACGGCGCCAAGCCGCACTGGCATGACAACTCCGCCGAGATGTTCTTCCTGCTCGACGGCGCCGCGGAGATCCTCTCCGGCGACGACGTCGTCACCGCCGGCCCGGGCGACCTCGTCATCGTCCCGCCCGGCAGGCCGCACGCGTTCGCCGCCGTCCCGGGGGCCGACGCGGACCTCCTCATCGTCATCACGCCCGGCGTCGAACGCTTCGAGTACTTCCGCCACCTCCAGCGCATCCGCCTCGGCGAGGCCACCCCGGAGAGCCTCCTGGAGGTGCAGGAGCGGTACGACAACCACTTCCTGCGCAGCGAGGTCTGGGACGAGCGCCGCTGACGGGCGGGCCCGGCGGCAAACCGTTTCACGGGCACGGCCCCCGGCCCCATAGGATTGGGCCACACCACATTCACTCACCCCAGAGGATCGCTGCATGCCTGGCATCACGCGCGAGGAGGTCGCCCACCTCGCCCGGCTGGCGCGTCTGGAGCTGAAGCCCGAAGAGCTCGACCACTTCGCGGGCCAGCTGGACGACATCATCGGCGCGGTCGCCCGCGTCAGCGAGGTCGCCGACCAAGACGTACCGCCGACCTCGCACCCGCTCCCGCTGACGAACGTCATGCGACCGGACGAGGTCCGTCCCTCGCTCACCCCCGAGCAGGCGCTCTCCGGCGCCCCGGCCCAGGAGCAGCAGCGTTTCAAGGTGCCGCAGATCCTGGGGGAGGACTAACAAGCCATGACGGACATCATCAAGCTCACGGCCGCCGAGACCGCCGCCAGGATCGCCTCCGGCGAGCTCACGGCCGTCCAGGTCACCGAGGCCCACCTCGCCCGCATCGAGGCCGTCGACGAGAAGGTGCACGCCTTCCTGCACGTCGACCGCGAGGGCGCCCTCGCCCAGGCCCGCGCCGTCGACGAGAAGCGCGCCAAGGGCGAGAAGCTCGGCCCGCTGGCCGGCGTACCGCTCGCGCTCAAGGACATCTTCACCACCGAGGGCGTGCCCACGACCGTCGGCTCGAAGATCCTCGAGGGCTGGATCCCGCCGTACGACGCGACGCTCACCAAGCGCCTCAAGGCCGCCGACGTCGTCATCCTCGGCAAGACCAACATGGACGAGTTCGCCATGGGGTCCTCCACCGAGAACAGCGCCTACGGCCCGACCGGCAACCCCTGGGACCTCACCAAGATCCCCGGCGGCTCCGGTGGCGGTTCGTCCGCCGCGCTCGCCTCCTTCCAGGCCCCGCTAGCCATCGGCACCGACACCGGCGGCTCCATCCGCCAGCCCGCCGCCGTCACCGGCACCGTCGGCGTGAAGCCGACGTACGGCGCGGTGTCGCGGTACGGCATGGTCGCCTTCTCCTCCTCCCTGGACCAGGGCGGCCCCTGCGCCCGGACGGTGCTGGACGCGGCGCTGCTGCACGAGGTCATCGCCGGGCACGACCCGCTCGACTCGACCTCCATCGACGAGCCCGTCCCGGCGGTCGTCGAGGCCGCCCGGAACGGCAGCGTCCAGGGCATGCGCGTCGGCGTGGTCAAGCAGTTCCGCGGCGAGGGCTACCAGGCCGGTGTCATCCAGCGGTTCGACGAGTCCGTCGAACTGCTCAGGGAGCTCGGCGCCGAGATCGTCGAGCTGGACTGCCCGTCCTTCGACCTCGCGCTGTCGGCGTACTACCTGATCGCGCCCTCCGAGTGCTCCTCCAACCTCGCCCGCTTCGACGGCCTGCGTTACGGCCTGCGTACCGGCGACGACGGCGGCCACTCGGCCGAGGAGGTCACCTCCCTCACCCGTGAGGCGGGCTTCGGCCCCGAGGTCAAGCGCCGCATCATGCTCGGCACGTACGCCCTGTCGAGCGGCTACTACGACGCCTACTACGGCAGCGCCCAGAAGGTCCGCACCCTCATCAAGCAGGACTTCGACAAGGCGTTCGAGAAGGTCGACGTCATCGTCTCCCCGACGACCCCGACCACCGCCTTCGCGATCGGCGAGCGCGCCGACGACCCGATGGCGATGTACCTCGCCGACCTGTGCACCATCCCGACCAACCTGGCGGGCAACGCGGCCATGTCGCTGCCGTGCGGTCTCGCCCCGGAGGACAACCTCCCGGTCGGACTGCAGATCATCGCCCCGGTCATGAAGGACGACCGCCTGTACAAGGTCGGTGCCGCCGTCGAGGCCGCCTTCGTGGAAAAGTGGGGTCATCCGCTGATCGAGGAGGCTCCGTCGCTGTGAGTGCACTGACCAAGGCCAAGGGCTTCAAGAAGTCCAAGTCCGGCACGTACCTGTCCATGGCCGGGACCGCGTTCGGCGCGATCGGCGTCGCCAAGCGGCTGAAGAAGGCCCGCGCCGAGAAGGACACGCTGGTCCTGATCGACGCCACCGTGTCCGCCGTCGCCATCGTCACCGGCCTCGCCATCCTCTACCGCGAGCTGAAGCGGCTGGGCGACGACGACGTCCTGCTGGGCTGAGAGGGAAGTTTCACCGTGACCACCACGACCGACCTGGTGTCGTACGAGGAAGCACTCGCGTCGTACGACCCCGTCATGGGCCTCGAGGTCCATGTCGAACTCGGCACCAAGACCAAGATGTTCTGCGGCTGTTCGACCGCCCTCGGCCAGGACGCCAACACGCAGACCTGCCCGGTCTGCCTCGGCCTGCCCGGCGCGCTCCCGGTCGTCAACGCGACCGGAGTCGAGTCCGCCATCAAGATCGGCCTCGCGCTGAACTGCGAGATCGCCGAGTGGTGCCGCTTCGCCCGGAAGAACTACTTCTATCCGGACATGCCGAAGAACTTCCAGACCTCCCAGTACGACGAGCCGATCGCCTTCAACGGCTACCTCGACGTGCAGCTGGAGGACGGCGAGACCTTCCGCGTGCAGATCGAGCGCGCCCACATGGAGGAGGACACCGGCAAGTCGACGCACGTCGGCGGCGCCACCGGCCGTATCCACGGCGCGTCCCACTCCCTGCTGGACTACAACCGCGCCGGCATCCCGCTGATCGAGATCGTCACCAAGCCGATCGAGGGCGCGGGCGAGCGTGCCCCCGAGGTCGCGCGGGCCTACGTCCGTGAGCTGCGCGAGCTCATCAAGGCGCTCGGCGTCTCCGAGGCCCGGATGGAGATGGGCCAGATGCGCTGCGACGTGAACCTCTCGCTGCGCCCGAACGGCACCGAGAAGTTCGGCACGCGCTCCGAGACGAAGAACGTGAACTCGCTGCGCTCCGTGGAGCGCGCGGCCCGTTTCGAGATCCAGCGGCACGCGGCCGTGCTGTCCTCCGGCGGCACGATCATCCAGGAGACCCGCCACTTCCACGAGGACACGGGGTCGACGACCTCGGGCCGAGTGAAGGAGGAGGCCGAGGACTACCGGTACTTCCCGGAGCCCGACCTGGTTCCGGTGGCCCCCTCGCGCGAGTGGGTCGAACAGCTGCGAGCCGCGCTGCCCGAGCTGCCGCTGGTCCGCCGCAGCCGGCTCCGCGAGGAGTGGGGCGTGTCGGCCGTCGACATGCAGGCGATCCTCAACGCCGGCGCGCTGGAGCCCATCGTCGCCACCATCGAGGCCGGGGCCGACGCCGCCTCCGCCCGCAAGTGGTGGATGGGCGAGCTGGCCCGCAGCGCCAACGAGTCGGGCAAGGCGCTCGACGAGCTGGCGATCACTCCGCAGCAGGTCGCCCGGGTCGCCGAGCTGGTCGCCAAGGGCGACCTGAACGACAAGCTGGCCCGTCAGGTCATCGAGGGCGTTCTCGCGGGCGAGGGCACCCCGGACGAGGTCGTCGACAAGCGCGGCCTGAAGGTCGTGTCCGACGAGGGCGCCCTGACGGCGGCCGTCGACGAGGCGATCGCCGGCAACCCGGGCGTCGCGGACAAGATCCGTGGCGGCAAGGTGGCGGCGGCCGGCGCGCTGGTCGGCGCGGTCATGAAGGCCACGCGCGGCCAGGCCGACGCGGCCCGGGTGAAGGAACTGATCCTTCAGAAGCTGGGCGTCAGCGAGGGCTGAGCACCGCACGTGTGAACCCCAGGGGGGA
Organism: Streptomyces sp. NPDC006372; assembly: GCF_040612515.1. Classification (NCBI taxonomy): domain Bacteria; kingdom Bacillati; phylum Actinomycetota; class Actinomycetes; order Kitasatosporales; family Streptomycetaceae; genus Streptomyces; species Streptomyces sp. NPDC006372. The sequence continues at coordinate 81,502 of NZ_JBEXQJ010000014.1, forward strand.
TGCATCGAGCCCGATGCATCCCCCTCAGGCGTCTACAAGCGGCGGCCGACGACCCGGGTGAAGCCCAGGACGTGCTCCACGTCGGCGTGCATCAGCTCGACCGACCAGCGGGCCATGTCGGCCATGAACTCGCTCGTGCTCTCCTCGGCGCACACTTCGCTCCACAGCAGCCAGTCGCGCCAGCCGTCGTCGAGCCAGTCGGCCGTCTCGACCTCGACGGCCCCGCTGCGGGCCCACAGCCGCCGCCACCAGGCGGGGGAGTGGAAGGCCCAGAAGCCGGGATCCTTCTCCCAGTACTTCTTCAGGTGCGCCGGCGGCTCGTCGCCCTCCGGCTCCTCCCGCAGCGCCGGCATCACGACTCCGATCCGCCCGCCCGGCTTCAGCAGCCGGGTCAGAGTGGGCAGGTAGAGGTCGTTCGTGCCGAAGTACTGGTACGCGTCGATGCTCACGATCGCGTCGAAGGTGCCCTCGCCGAACGGCAGGTCGTGCGCCTCGGCGTACACGGGCAGCACCCGGTCGGCCACGCCCGCCTCGGCGATGCGTGCGGCGTTCTCGTCGGGCTTGACCCACAGGTCGGCGGCGGTGACCGACACGTCGTACTCCCTGGCGAGGAAGATCGACGTCATGGCGCGTCCGCAGCCCAGGTCGAGCACGCGCGAGCCGGGGCTCAGGGTGTCGAGCCCGAGGGCCGGGGCCAGCCACTCCAGCAGCCACAGCGCGTGCGGGCCCATCTGGTTCTCGACGGTCCAGCGGGCGTCGTAGCCGTTGCTGCGCGGGTAGCGGGGGTGGCTCACACGGTCAGTGAGGGGGTCGTGCGAGGTCCGGGAAGTGATGTCCGACATCGGTGGACGGGCTCCTTGAGTCCTTGAGGAAGAAAGGGGATGCGTCGGAGCTCGGTCGGACCGTCAAACAATGCACCTGCTTCGGCCGGGCGGCCGGGGGGCCGCGGGCGTTTCCTCGGACCGACGGACGCTAACAGGGGGCCCGTCGGCCCCGCATCCGGTTTTCCTTCACGACGCGCTACCGTCTCGGCCATGAGTGGACGCGCTGATTCCGACACCGAACCGGAGATAGCGGTCTCGGAGCCAGCCGTGGAGCAGGAGCCGGACCCCGAGCAGGAGCCGGACCGCGTGTCCGAGCCCGAGCCCGAGCCAGAGCCCGAGCAGGACCCCGAGCCCGAGCAGGACCCCGAGCAGGACGACGCCGAACCGGCCGAGGATGCGCGTCGGGCCCGCTGGACGGCGGCCGGCACCGGCGCGGTCCTGACTCTCGCCGGTCTGGCGGCGGCACTGATCCGCCTCACCCGAGCCGCACCGGCGCTCGTCCCGGCGGCCTACGCCTGCGGAGCCGCCGTGTGCGCGGGAGCCGCCGTACTGGGTGCGCGGGGCCGCACCCGGCGGGCCCTGTGGCTGATGATCGCCGGGGTGATGGTGATGGCACTGGGGGACCAGTTCGACTGATCACGACCATTGACCACCACCATTGTGAATAAGCCCACGAAACCGACAAAGGATCTCCTGCGCCTGCAAAGGTGATTCCGCATTGCTCATGCGTTCTTTGCGGGTTGTTCAGTTCCGGTACGACTGCTCCCGGCCAAAGACCTACACAAAGCAACTCCGGGAGCACGTTCCGTGGCAGCCCTCGCACGCTGGTGTGTCCAACGCCGTCTGGTCACCGTTCTGCTGTGGCTCCTCGCCCTGGCGGGGGTCGCCTCGGGCGCCGCCGTCGCCGGCTCCGCGTACTCGAACGACTACCAGGTCCCCGGCACCGAGTCGGGCCGCGCCACCCAGCTGCTGCACGAGGGCTTCCCGCGGCTCGGCGGCGACAGCGACACCGTCGTCTGGCACACCACGTCCGGCAGCGTCCGCGCCGCCGACGTCGAGCAGACCATGACCCGCACCCTGGACCGCGTCGGGAACCTGCCCGGTGTGGCCTCCGTGACCAGCCCCTACGACGGCCCGGGTACCGGCCGGATCAGCGCCGACGGCCGTACCGCCTACGCCACGGTCACCTTCGACGAGCAGGCCCAGGACATCGGCAGGTCCGAGGCGCAGGCCGTCGTGGACACCGCCAAGAGCGCCGAGAGCGACGGGCTCCAGGTGGAACTGGGCGGCAGCGCCGTCGGGCTCACCGGGGCCTCCGGCGGGCACCTCGCCGAGATCGTCGGCGTGGTCGTCGCCGCAGTGGTGCTGTTCCTCGCCTTCGGCTCGCTCGCCGCCTCGCTGCTGCCCATCGCCACCGCCCTGGTCGGCGTCGGCACCGCCTACGCCGGGATCGTGCTGCTCGGGCACGCCATGACCGTCGCCGACTTCGCCCCCATGCTCGGCATGCTGATCGGGCTCGGCGTCGGCATCGACTACGCGCTGTTCATCGTGACCAGACACCGGCGCGGCCTGAAGCGCGGGCAGTCCGTCGCCGAGGCGGCCACCAACGCCGTCGCGACCACGGGACGGGCGGTCGTCTTCGCGGGTGCCACCGTTTGCATCGCCCTGCTGGGCATGCTGATCCTCCGGCTCGGCTTCCTCAACGGCGTCGCCGTGGCGGCGAGCCTGACCGTGATCCTCACCGTCGCGGCGTCCGTGACGCTGCTTCCCGCGCTCCTCTCCGTCATCGGCATGCGCGCGCTCAGCCGCCGCGAGCGCCGCCGGCTCGTGGAGCACGGGCCCGAACCCGAACTGCCCACCGGCTTCGCCGCCCGCTGGTCGGCGTTCGTGGAGCGTCACCCCAAGCTGCTCGGTGGCGTCGCCCTGGTGGTCATGGCCGTCCTCGCGCTGCCCACGTTCTCCCTGCACCTGGGCACCTCCGACCAGGGCAACGACCCCAGGACGTCCACCACCCGCCAGGCCTACGACCTCGTCGCCGACGGCTTCGGCCCCGGCGTGAACGGCCCGCTCACCCTCGTCACCAAGGTCGACGGAGCCGACGACAGGCTCGCCCTGGACAACCTCGACGGCACCCTCCGCGCCACCGACGGCGTGGCCTCGGTGACCCCGGTGACGTTCGACTCGGGCGGAGACACCGCCTACCTCACCGTCGTACCGCAGTCCTCCCCGCAGTCGAAGCAGACCAGCGACCTCGTCGACCGGCTGCGCGACGACGTGCTGCCGCGCGCCGAGTCGGGCACCTCGCTCGACGTGCAGGTCGGGGGCCTGACGGCCGGCTACGACGACTTCGCCGACGTCATCGTCTCCAAGCTGCCCGTCTTCGTCGGGGTCGTCATCGGCCTGGGCTGTCTGCTGCTCCTGCTGGCCTTCCGGTCGATCGGCATCCCGCTGAAGGCCGCCGCGATGAACGTCGCGGCCGTGGCCTCCGCCTTCGGGGTGGTGGTCGCGATGTTCCAGTGGGGCTGGGGCAGCGAACTGCTCGGCCTCGGCAGCGCGGGGCCCATCGAGCCCTTCCTGCCCGTGATCATGGTGTCGGTCCTCTTCGGCCTCTCCATGGACTACCAGGTCTTCCTGGTCAGCCGGATGTACGAGGAGTGGCTGGAGACCGGCGACAACCGGCGTGCCGTCCGGGTCGGCCTCGCCGAGACCGGCCGGGTGATCAACTCGGCGGCGGTCATCATGATCTCCGTCTTCCTGGCGTTCGTGCTCAGCGGCGACCGTGTGATCGCCATGTTCGGCATCGCCCTGGCCGCGGCCGTCGCCCTGGACGCCTTCGTGCTCCGCACGCTGCTCGTGCCCGCCCTGATGCACCTGCTCGGCGGCGCCAACTGGTGGCTGCCCCGCTGGCTCGACCAGCGCCTGCCGCGGATCAGCATCGAACCGCCCGAGTGCCGTGCCGCCCATGAGAGGCTGGCCGCCGCGACGGACGCCGAGGTGGCGGACGTCCTGGCGGAGGAGGAGCGGCAGCGGGATGTACGCGATATCCCTGGGTGACGACGTCGAGCTGAGGCCCCTCGAGCCCTGGCACGCCGAGGAGTTCCTGGCACACCTGGAGCGGGGGCGGGAGTTCATCGGGCAGTACGTCCCGTTCGGGACGACCGAGACGGACCTGGCCTCGGCCCGGGCGAAGCTCCAGCTGTACGCCGGCAAGCGCGCCGCCGACACGGGATCCCTGCACGGACTGTGGCTGGACGGGAAGCTCGTGGGCGGGGTGCTGTTCCCGGACTTCGACGCCGCTAACGGCACGTGCGAGGTGGGCTGCTGGCTGGAGCCCGCCGCCACCGGCCGGGGCCTGATCACCCGCGCGATGCGGGTGCTGATCGACTGGGCGGTCGAACAGCGCGGCATCCACCGCGTCGAGTGGGTCGCCGCCTCGGGCAACCAGCCGAGCCTGAACGTGGCGCGGCGGCTCGGCATGACCCGCGACGGTGTGCGCCGGGAGGCGCACCACTACCGTGGCGTACGGCACGATCTCGAAGTCTGGTCGGTGCTGGCGCCCGAGTGGCGCGAGGCACGCGCGCGTGCCGCTCACAACGATCATTAAGAGACTTCTCAGACAGCGACCCTACGGTGCGAGACATGGCAACGAACGCAGTGGACGAGACCGAGGCCACCGAGGCCACGACCGACGAGAAGGCGGTGGACACCACCAAGTCCGACGAGGCGACCGACACCGAGGTCCTGGCCCCGGCCGAGCCCGCCGAGACCAAGGACGCGAGCCCCTCCGGCGTCGGACAGGGCGCCGCGGCCGTGGTCTCCGCCGCGCTGGGCGTCGTCTCGCTCACCGGCAGCTGGCTCGGAACCATCGCCGCCGCCCGCCAGAACCTCGTCGGTCAGCTGCAGACCGCGCAGGGCGCGAGCGTGTCCAAGCAGATCCAGGCGGTCTACGGCGACGCCTGGCAGGCCACCGCCCTGTGGGGCGGCCTGTTCGCGCTGATCGCACTGGTCGTCGGCGTCGTGACGCTCGCGCGGCCCGCGTTCGGCACGCCCGGCAGGATCCAGGCCCCCTGGATCAAGTCGGTCGCCTGGGCGGGTGTCGCGCTGGGCGTGATCGGCCTGTTCCTGGCCGTCCTCAAGTACACCGGCATCCTGCTCGGACTGCCGTCCGCGGGCTGAGTCACCGCAGCTCCCGAGGGGTCTCAGGACCTCCGTAAGCACCTTACGGAGCCTCTGAGGCCCCTCAGCCGTGTCTAAGGCCTCACCCGCCCTCGGAAGATGCGGAACTCTCCCGATGTGGCAGCCCCGCCTGGGAGACGAAGGTGGAGGCATCGCAGAAAGCGAAGCCCCTCCAACGACTCTCACCGAGGACACGCCATGTACGAGTACGAGATGCAGCAGATGCGCACCGCCGACCTCATCCGCCGGGCCGAGCACGAGCGCCGGGTCCGCGAGGCCGCCCAGGCCCGCCGCGCCGCCCGCCGTGAAGCGGCCGAAGGCTCCGCCGAGCACGAGAGCCATAGCCGCCGCTTCCGCAGGCCCCGCTTCGCCAGGGCGGCGTGAAACCCGCCAGGGCACCGGCCGTCGCGACCGTCCGTAAGGGCGCGGGGGCCGGTGCCGTGGCCCGCCGGACGGAAACGGCCGCCGGTGTGGCCGGTCTGGCGAAAACCGGTGACGTGCCGCCGGATGTGCGTGCGATGCTCGGGGCCGTGGAGACCAGGTCCGTAAGTCCCGTGTTCGTCGGCCGGGCCGCCGAGTTGGGCACGCTGGACGAGGTGCTCGCCGGTGCCGCCGCCGGCGACCCCCAGGCGTTGCTCGTCGGCGGCGAGGCCGGGGTCGGCAAGACCCGCCTCCTGGAGGAGTTCGCCGCCGCCGCCCGCCGCCGGGGCGCGGTCGTCGCACTCGGCGGCTGCGTCGAGATCGGCGCCGACGGACTGCCGTTCGCGCCCTTCTCCACGGCCCTGCGCGCCCTGCGCCGCGAACTGCCCGCGCAACTCGCCGCCGCTGCGGCCGGGCAGGAGGAGGAGCTGGCCCGGCTCCTCCCGGAGATCGGCACCGCTGCCGCCCGCGAGGCGGCCCGGCACGACGAGGACGGCATGGCCCGCCTCTTCGAGCTCACCGCCCGCCTGCTGGAGCGGATCGCCGCCGAGCACACCGTGGTCCTCGCCCTGGAGGACCTGCACTGGGCCGACGCCTCCACCCGGCATCTGCTCTCCTACCTCTTCCGCACCCTGCGCACCGGCCGCCTCGTCGTCCTCGCCACCTACCGCTCCGACGACATCCACCGCCGCCACCCGCTCAGGCCCCTGCTCGCCGAACTCGATCGCCTGCGCACCGTCCGCCGCCTCGAACTCGCCCGCTTCACCCGCGAGGAGGTGTGCCTCCAGGTCGCCGGCATCCTCGCCCAGGAACCCGACCCGGACCAGGTCGACGCGATCTTCGAACGCTCCGACGGCAACGCCTTCTTCGTCGAGGAACTCGCCGTCGCCGCCCACGAAGGCTGCCGCACGGGCCTGACCGACTCCCTGCGCGACCTGCTGCTGGTCCGCGTGGAAAGGCTGCCGGAGACCGCCCAGCAGGTCGCCCGGATCGTCGCCGAGGGCGGCTCCACCGTCGAGTACCGGCTGCTGTCCGCCGTCGCCAGGCTCGCCGAGGACGACCTCATCGAGGCGCTGCGGACGGCGGTGAACGCCAGCATCCTCGCCCCCGCGCCCGGCGGCGACGCCTACCGCTTCCGGCACTCCCTGGTCCGGGAGGCCGTCAGTGACGACCTGCTCCCCGGCGAACGCTCCCGCCTCAACCGCCGCTACGCCGAAGCCCTGGAGAGCGACCCGACCCTCGTCCCCGCCGACCAGCGCGCGACGCGCCTGGCCAGCTACTGGTACCACGCCCACGAGCCGGCCAAGGCCCTGCCCGCCGTCCTCGAGGCCTCCGCCGAGGCCCGCCACCGCCATGCCTACTCCGAGCAACTGCGGCTGCTGGAGCGGGCGATGGAACTGTGGGACGCCGCACCCGACGCCGTACGCGACACCCTGCGCCCCGTCGACTTCGCCGAGGCCTACCCGCTGGAGCTGCCCGAACGACGTGGCGGGACCCTCGACCTGCTGGCCGAGGCGGCCGTGGCCGGACGGCTCTGCGGGGAGCGCGAGCGCGCCCTGAAGATCACCAAGCGGGCGCTGCGCCTGCTGGACGAGGAGGACGGCTCCCCCCGAAGTCCTCAACCGCGTTCCGGCACGGGGGACCCCCGTCGCGCCGCCTGGTTCTGGATCCAGCGCTCCCGGCTGGTGCAGAGCCTCGCCCGGGGCGACGGCTGGAAGGAGATCGCCACCGCCCAGGACCTGGTCCGCGGCCTGCCGCCGTCCGAGGTGCACGCCGAGGTGCTCGCCACGGCCGCCCACTGGTCGATGCTGCGCCAGCCGGGCCCGGAGGCGCTGACGGCTGCCGAACGCGCCGTGGAGTACGCCCGCATGGTGGGCGCCGACGACATCGCGTCCAACGCCCGGCTGACACTCGGTGGCCTCATGGTCGAGGCCGGGCAGATCGATGCCGGGCTCACCCACCTCTACGAGGTCAAGGACGAGGTGGTCGCACGGGGCCTCGCGGTGATCGCCGGCCGCAGCCATGTGAACCTGCCGTCCACCCTGGAAGGCATCGGCCGCTCCGAGGAGGCCGTCGGCATCCTGCGCGAGGGACTGGCGCTCACCGGCCGGATGGGCCTCAGGGACGCCGAGGGCTGGGTCTGGGGCAACCTCGCCGAATCGCTCATCTCCCTGGGCCGCTGGGACGAGGCCACGGAGGCGGCGGTCAACGCGCAGCGGCGCGGGCAGTCGGCCGGTCCGAAGGGGGCCGGCGCGATCCACCGGGCGTTCCTCGCGCTCGCCCGCGGCGAGGTGCCCGAGGCCGCCCGGCACCTCGCCGAGGGCCGCGCCTCCTACGGCCCGCACGACCCCATGCCGCAGCACGACCTCCCGATCGCCTGCCTCACCCTCAAGGTCGCCGTCGCCGAGGGCCGCCTCCCCGACGCCCGCGCCGAACTGGCCCGCGCCGTGGAGTCCGGCTTCCCGCCCGGCACCCAGCGCTACGCCTGGCCCCTGCTGCTCGAAGCGGCCACGGCCGAGGCCGACGCCCGGGCGCTGCCCGCGGCGCGGGACGGCCGTGAGGAAGCGCTCGAGGGCATCTTCGGGGCGGTCAAGCGCCTCACCACGAACGCCCCCGTCTGGCTCGCCCACGAGCAGTGGGTGCGCGCGGAACTCCTCCGTGCCGAGGACCGCGGCACCCCGGCTGTCTGGTCGGAGGTGGTCACCGCCTTCGAACCCCTGGAGCGGCCCTACGACCTCGCCCGCGCCCGGTACCGGCTGGCCGAGTCCCTGCTGACGGCCGGCGGCGAGTGCGACGAACGCGACCGCGCCACGGACCTGCTCCGCCTCGTCCACGCCGTCGCCTGCCACCTCGGCGCCCGGCCGCTCGCCGACGCCGCCGCAGCGCTCGCCCAGCGCGCCCGCCTCCCGCTCACGTCCGGCGCGGAACCGGCCAGGACCCCCGCCGACCCCGCCGGGGCCCTGGGGCTCACCAGCCGGGAACGGGACGTGCTGCGCCTGGTCACCGCCGGACACACCAACCGCCGGATAGCCGAGGAACTGTTCATCTCCCCGAAGACCGCGAGCGTGCACGTGTCCAACATCCTGGCGAAGCTCGGCGTCTCCGGTCGGGGCGAGGCCGCGGCGGTGGCGCACCGGCTGGGGCTCTTTCCGGCCGATTCCCTCATGCCCGGTTCGGCGGGCTGAGGTTTACGCTGTAAAGGACATCGGGGGTGTCGCGGTCCAGGGAGGATCCGTGTTCAACGTTTTCGAGGAACTCTTCTCGCCCGGCCGCAAACACACCCGCGACGAGCAGAACCGCCTGGAACTGACCCGCGAGGACGTCGGCGACGGCGATCCCGGACGCGGCCCGATAGATCTGGCGTCCGGGAAGGTCGTCGTACGCCCGCCGCAGGAGTCCGACCGGAACGAGAACTGAGAGGGGTCACGTCACCCGCAGCTCCAGGATCCGGTCGTCCCCGTCCTTCGGACTGCCCCGGCCGTCCGTGTTGCTGGTCACCAGCCACAGCCGGTCGCCGCCCGCCGAAACCACCGTGCGCAGCCGGCCGTACTCGCCCTCCAGGAAGGCCTGGGGGTCGGCCGAGGCCTCGGTGCCGTTCAGCGGGATGCGCCACAGCCGTTTGCCGCGCAGGCCCGCCATCCAGATCGAACCCTCGGCGTGGGCGATGCCGCTGGGGGAGGCCTCGGCCGTCGTCCACTGCTCGACCGGGTTCTGGAACTGCTTGTCGTCGGACCTGCCCTCGGCCTCCGGCCAGCCGTAGTTGTCACCCGGCTTGATCGCGTTGAGCTCGTCCCAGGTGTCCTGGCCGAACTCCGAGGCGAACAGCCGCTGCTTGCCGTCCCAGGCGAGGCCCTGCACATTGCGGTGGCCGTACGAGTAGACCGGCGAGTCGGGGAACGGATTGCCCGGCGCCGGCTCGCCCTCCGGGGTCAGCCGCAGGATCTTGCCGCCCAACGAGTCCTTGTCCTGGGACAGGCCCGTGTCACCGCTCTCGCCCGTGCCGACGTACAGCATCTTGTCCGGGCCGAAGGCGATCCGGCCGCCGTTGTGGATGAAGCCCTTGGGGATGCCCTTGAAGAGGGTGTCGGGAGCGCCGAGCTGCTCACCGGCGGGCTTCTTCTCGTCGTACAGCATGCGGACGACGCGGTTGTCGGAGGCCGAGGAGAAGTACGCGTAGACCATGCGGTCCGAGGCGAAGCCGGGGGACAGGGCGATGCCGAGCAGGCCGCCCTCGCCGGCGGCCGAGACCCCCGGCACCTCGCCCAGCTCGGTCTTCTTCCCGGTCTTCTCGTCGACCCGGAGGATCGTCCCGTCGTCCCGGGAGGAGACGAGCAGACCACCGCCCGGCACGGGCGCGAGTCCCCAGGGCGAGTCCAGACCCTCGGCGACGGTGCGCACCACCTTCACCGAGCCCTTGGCGGGAGGTGTCTCCTCGGCGGCCTGCCCCGGCGTGGACGACCGCGACGCCGAACGGCTCGGGGAGACGCCCTCGTCACCGCCGGACGTCCCTCCGCCGTCGGAGGAGCAGCCGGCCGTCAGCAGGAGCGCGGCTGCGGCCAACACGGCCGGCACGGCTCGACGTTGCACGATCATGGTCCCTTCGACGCGACGGGGTTCTCCCTGTCATACCCCTGACGCGCCTCCCGAGTTCCCGATCACCGAACCCGAACCCGCGGACGCGGCACCCTGCACGGGTTTGCCCCGAACACTCCCCGCCGGCCAAGCGCCCGCCGGCTCCGGGTCAGTCCCACGACCCCTGGGCGGGCGGCAGGTGCGCCACCTCCCGCAGATCCTCGGCCGTCAGCCGCAGCCGTGTCGCTCCCGTGTTCTCCGTGACCCAGCGCTCCTGCTTCGTGCCCGGGACCGGGACCACGTGGCGGCCCTGCGCGAGGACCCAGGCGAGGGCGACCTGGGCGGGGGTGACATGGGGGCCGTGACGGCGGGCCACCCGGCGCAGGCCGGCCACGATCGGCTGGTTCGCGGCCATCATCTCGCCCGTGAAGCGGGGGTGCCGGGCCCGGACGTCGTCCACCTCGAACCCCGCGCCGGGCCGCAGCCTGCCGGTCAGGAAGGCGTTGCCGAGCGGCATCGCGGCCAGGAAGCCTATGCCTCGCGTGTCGCACCACGGCAGCAGTGTCTCCAGGGCCTCCGGCGACCACACCGACAGCTCCGCCTGCACCGCGCTCACGGGGAAGACCTGCTGCACCCGCTCCAGCTGCCGGATCGTCGCGTCGTGCACCCGGGCCCCGGAGCGCCGGCCGGCCCGCGCGCCCACCGCGCACACGCCCAGCGCCCTCACCTTTCCGGCCCGGACGAGCTCCGCCATCGCGCCCCACGTCTCCTCGACGGGGACTTCCGGGTCGGCCCGGTGCAGCTGGTAGAGATCTATGACGTCCGTCTGGAGCCGGCGCAGCGACGCGTCGCAGGCCCTCCTGACGTACCCGGGGCGGCCGTTGGCGACGATGTGCTGGTCGCCCACGAGCAGACCGACCTTCGTCGACACGAACGCGTCGGACCGCCGTTCCTTCAACGCCCGCCCCACCAGCAGTTCGTTGGTGAACGGGCCGTACATGTCGGCCGTGTCCAACAGGGACGCCCCCAGGTCCAGGGCCCGGTGCACCGCCCTGAGCGACTCGTCGCCACGCCGCAGCGACGCGCTGTACGCCCAGCTCATCGGCATGCACCCCAGTCCGACGGCCCCCACCGCGAGTGCCGCCGCGCCGATCGTCCTGCGCTCCACCTGGTCGTGACCCTCCCTGTTCCGGCCACCCTCAACCTAACCTCTGCTGTGGCGCGCTCCTGACATAGCCTCCAGAGCATGACTGCTGACGTGTGGCTGCCCATCCCGCCGGACGAGATCGAGGGACTCCCCGAGGGCCCCGCCTACCGCTTCTGGAACGGCCAGGAGGAGTTCCCCGCGGACCCGGCCGACTGCGCCTTCTACGTCGTCCCCTACATGAAGCCCAGCCCGCTGTGCGTACGGCCCATGGCGGAGATGAGCCATGTGCAGGTCGTGCAGACCCTGTCCGCCGGGATCGACCACGTCGAACCGGGGATCAGGCACCTGCCCCCGGGCGTGCGGCTGTGCAACGCGCGGGGGGTGCACGAGGCCAGCACCGCGGAGCTCACCCTCACGCTGATCCTTGCCTCACTGCGCGGCGTCCCCGACTTCGCCCGGGCGCAGGAGCGGGGGGAGTGGCTCGCCGGGTTCCGGCCCGCGCTCGCCGACAAGAACGTCCTCATCGTCGGGTACGGATCGATCGGCGCGGCCATCGAGGACCGGCTCGTTCCGTTCGAGGTGGCGCGGGTGGCGCGCGTTGCGCGCTCTGAGCGCACCACGGCGCGCGGGCCGGTGCACCCGCTCACCCAACTTCCCGCGCTGCTCCCGGAAGCGGACGTCGTCATCCTGTCCACCCCGCTCAGCGAGACCACCCGCGGCCTGGCGGGAGCCGACTTCCTGGCCCGGATGAAGGACGGTGCGCTGCTGGTCAACGTCGCCCGCGGTCCCGTCGTCGACACCAAGGCCCTGCTCGCCGAGCTGGAGACCGGGCGCATCACGGCCGCCCTGGACGTCACCGATCCCGAGCCCCTGCCGCGCGAACACCCGCTGTGGCGTGCGCCGGGGGTACTCATCAGCCCCCACGTGGGCGGTCCCACCTCCGCGTTCTTTCCGCGCGCCGAGCGGCTCCTGGTGGACCAGTTGAACCGTTATGTGAACCGGGAGCCGCTCCGCAACGTGATCCTGACGACGGGTGCACCAACCGACTGATCCGACCTTGGGTACCGTCCGCAATCCTTCGGGCGCGGTGGGTACTCATATATCTATTGATCGTCACGGAGAGTAGAGAACCTATGTCCCTGAGTGACGAGACTGGTGTATCGTCCCGACAGGGGCAGCGCCGCGGACCGTTCGGCGCCGGGGACGGACACTTCGGACTGTGAGGGGGGCGACAGGCGATGCACGGCCTATGGACGAGCGATCCGACGGGGCGGGGCTGCCGGCGGCGACCCGGGCGGACGGCCGCACACAGAAGCGGCCATCACGCCGATCACGCCGGCCACCACACCCGCCGCAGTGACCATGACACGGACCACGGCCATCACCACCGCAGGCCCGGCAGCCGCAGAAGGCATGCCCAGCCGGCGCACCGGCGCCTGCGGGACCCGGGAGCGGCAGGGACCGGGAGGGCCCGGTGAGCGCGCCCCCGACCACACCCACGCTCGACGGGGCGCCGCGGGCGCAGTCCCCGTCGCCGGAGGCGCTGCCGCCCCTCACGCCGGTCCCCGGCCGCCGGCCGGCCCTGGCCCTGCAACTCGTCCTCGCCCTGGTCTGCGCGGGATACGCCGTCGGTTCCGCGTTCGGCTGGGGTTCGTACGAAGTGGCCCTGATCATGGGTGACTTCGGGCTGAGTGCCGCGGCGGCCACCGCCGCCGTGTCGTGCTTCCTCTGCGCCCGGAACCGCCACACCCGCTTTCGACCCGCCTGGCTGCTCTTCGGCCTCTCCTCGGCGATGGCGTCCCTGGGCAACCTGGTCTGGGGGTGGTACGAGGTCGTTCTGGGGGTGCCCGTGCCCAGTCCCAGCTACGCCGACCTGTTCTTCCTGTGCTTCGCGCCACCCGCGATCGTCGGGCTGCTCGTGTTCGCCAAGCGGCCCGTGACCAAGGCCGGCTGGGTCTGCCTCGGGCTGGACGCCTGGCTGATCGGCGGTTCGCTGCTCACCCTGGCGTGGAGCCTCGCCCTCGCCCAGGCCGCGAAGTCGGAGGGCCCCGGCGTGGCGCACACCGCGCTGTCGCTGGCGTACCCGCTGCTCGACATCGCGCTGGTCAGCATGGTGCTCGCACTGCACTTCCGGCGCTCCGCCGTGAACCGCTCGGCGGTCAACACCGCGATCGGGGCGCTCGCGCTGACCGTGATGTGCGACGCCCTGTTCACCTCGCCGCTGATGCACCACGACTACCGCTCCGGGCAGCTGCTCGACGCGGGCTGGTTCGCCGGCTCACTGCTCCTGGCGTACGCCCCGTGGGCCGCGTCCCGCACGCCCGACGCCGACCGGCACGGCCCGGACCGGCAGACGGCGGGACACACCCGCGTGGTGCACGAGCACCTGCCCGGGCAGCGCAGCGGCCCGCACCACCCTCCGTCCCCGCCCGCGGGCGACCACAGCAGGTACCCGGCGGCCCGGCCCATCGCCGGCTCCCTCGCCGCCCTCACGCCCTACCTCGCGGCGGCCGTGTGCACCCTGGGCATCCTCTACAACGTCCTCAACGGCCGCAGCGTCGACCGCGTCGTCCTGCTCACCGGGGGCACGGTGGTGCTCGCGCTCGTCGTGCGCCAGGGCATCATGCTGCTCGACAACATCACCCTCACCCAGGAACTGGCCCAGAAGGAGAACCACTTCCGCTCCCTGGTGCAGGGCTCCAGCGACGTCATCATGATCGCCGCACCCAGCGGTGTCCTGAGGTACGTCTCCCCGGCCGCCGCCGGAGTGTACGGCCGCCCGGCGGAGGAGCTGGTGGGCACGGAACTGGCCCATCTCATCCACCCGCAGGACCTCGGCTGCGTCGTGCACGAGGTGCGGCGCTTCCTCGCCGCCGACCCGGTCGAGGAACCCACCACCCGCATCGAGTGCCGCTTCCGGTCGGGGGACGAGGGCTGGCTGAACGTCGAGTCGACCGTCAACCGCCATCACGGCGGCCTCATCTTCAACAGCAGAGACGTGACCGAGCGAGTACGGCTGCAGGCCCAGCTGCAGCACAACGCCGAGCACGACCCGCTCACGGACCTGCCCAACCGCGCCCTGTTCACCAAACGCGTCCAGCACGCGCTGTCGGGCCGCCGCGCCTCCGACCGGGGCGTGGCCCTGCGGAACACAGCCGTGCTCTTCATCGACCTCGACGGCTTCAAGGCCGTCAACGACACCATCGGGCACCAGGCCGGGGACGAACTGCTCGTGCAGGCCGCCCGCAGACTCCACGATTCGGTCCGGCAGGGCGACACCGCCTCCCGGCTGGGCGGCGACGAGTTCGCCGCCCTGATCGTCGGGGACAACACCCGCGACCGGGAGGCCCGGCAGCGGCACATCCTGGAGCTCGCCGACCGCCTCAGGACGACGCTGTCCCAGCCGTACCTCATCGACGGCAACGACGTCCGGGTCAACGCCTCCATCGGCGTGGCCTTCGCGGAACAGGGCCTCGGCGCCGGCGAACTGCTGCGCAACGCCGACCTGGCCATGTACCGCGCCAAGGCCGGCGGCAAGGGGCGCGTCGAGCTGTACAAGCCCCAGATGCAGCAGGACGTCGTACGCAAGGCGGAGCTGGCCACGCGCCTGCGGGCCGCACTGCACGACGGGGAGTTCGCCCTGCTGCATCAGCCGGTGGTGTGCTTGGCGGACGGCCGGATCACCTCGGTCTCCGCGCAGGCGCGCTGGCGCTCCTCCCAGGGGGTGCTCTTCACCCCCGCGGAGTTCCTGCGCGTGGCGGAGGACAGCGACAAGACCGCCGAGCTGGGGCGCTGGATGATCGAGGAGGCCGTCGAGCAGGCCGCCGAGCGGCACGCGAGCGGGCTGTCCGTGCCGGTCGTGGTCCGGATGAGCGCCCGCCGTCTGCTGGACCGCTCGATGCCGCTGGGCACCATCGAGGCGCTGCTCACGCGGCACGGCCTGCCGTCCGGGTCGCTGATCGTCGAGCTGTCCGACACCGACCCGCGGGTCTCGCTGGACGAGCTGGAGCGGCGTCTGGGCGCCCTGCGGCGGGTCGGGATCCGGATCGCGCTCGACGGGTTCGGCAGCGGCTACGGCGCGATCACGACCCTCAGGCGGCTCCCCGTCGACGTGCTGAAGCTCGACCGCGGCCTGGTCGAGGGCGTCGTCGAGTCCGCCCGGCTGTACAAGATCACCAGTGGGCTGCTGCGCATCGCGAACGACCTCGGGCTGAAGTCCGTGGCCGACGGGGTGGACCTGCCCGAGCAGGTCGTCGCCCTGCGTGCGATGGGCTGCACCCACGGGCAGGGCATGGCGTTCTCCGGGCCGCTCGACGAGTACCGGCTGCGCCGGGCGCTCACGTCCGGCCACTATCCGGTGCCGAACGGGGCGGCCGAGCCGGTGTTCGCGGGCGGGTCCCCGCGGGTGTACAGCTCGGGCGTGTCGGCCGTCATCGGAGGCGGTACGGTCCTTCGCTCACATAATGAGACTCCCGTCCCACCCACTTGACAGTGAGTGTGTGCCGGGGGGAGGGTCTGTGCCATGCGCACCCGAATTCTCGTACTTGGAAAGCGCGTCGGCTGACGCTGAGCCTCGACCGCTCAGCGACTCCACCCGGCGCGCTCCCCTCGCTTGCCTTATGGCACGAGGGGTTTTTTGTTGCACAGGCGCCCCTTGTGCAGCAGCAGAAAACCGTACACACCTCGCAAAAACCCTCAGCATCTGAGAAGAGAATGCCGATGACCGAGCAGGCCACCGGGGCCCACCACCCGCAGCCCCGGCCCCGATCCGGAGGACACTCCGCCCCCGAGCAGGTGACGGGCGCGCAGTCCCTCATCCGCTCTCTCGAGGAGGTCGGCGCCGACACGGTATTCGGCATTCCCGGCGGTGCGATCCTCCCGGCCTACGACCCGCTGATGGACTCCACCAGGGTGCGCCACGTCCTGGTCCGGCACGAGCAGGGCGCCGGTCACGCCGCCACCGGCTACGCGCAGGCCACCGGCAAGGTCGGCGTCTGCATGGCCACCTCCGGCCCCGGCGCCACCAACCTGGTCACTCCGATCGCCGACGCGCACATGGACTCCGTGCCGCTCGTCGCGATCACCGGCCAGGTCGCCTCCAAGGCGATCGGCACGGACGCCTTCCAGGAGGCGGACATCGTCGGCATCACCATGCCGATCACCAAGCACAACTTCCTCGTCACCAAGGCCGAGGACATCCCTCGGATCATCGCCCAGGCGTTCCACATCGCCTCCACCGGCCGCCCCGGCCCGGTCCTGGTCGACATCGCCAAGGACGCCCTCCAGGCGAAGACCACCTTCTCCTGGCCGCCGGCCATGGACCTGCCCGGCTACCGCCCGGTGACCAAGCCGCACGCCAAGCAGATCCGCGAGGCCGCCAAGCTGATCACCCAGGCCCGCCGGCCCGTGCTCTACGTCGGCGGCGGCGTGCTCAAGGCCAAGGCCACCGCCGAGCTGAAGGTCCTCGCCGAGCTGACCGGCGCGCCCGTCACCACCACCCTGATGGCCCTCGGCGCGTTCCCCGACGACCACCCGCAGCACCTGGGCATGCCCGGCATGCACGGCTCGGTCGCCGCCGTCACCGCACTGCAGAAGGCCGACCTGATCGTCGCCCTCGGCGCCCGCTTCGACGACCGGGTCACCGGCAAGCTGGACAGCTTCGCCCCGTACGCCAAGATCGTCCACGCGGACATCGACCCGGCCGAGATCGGCAAGAACCGCGCGGCCGACGTGCCGATCGTCGGCGACGCCCGCGAGGTCATCGCCGACCTGATCCAGGCCGTCCAGAAGGAGCACAGCGAGGGCCACCAGGGCGACTACAGCGCCTGGTGGAAGGACCTCAGCCGCTGGCGCGAGACCTACCCGCTCGGCTACGACCAGCCCGACGACGGCTCGCTCTCCCCGCAGCAGGTCATCGAGCGCATCGGGCAGCTCGCCCCCGAGGGCACGATCTTCGCGGCGGGCGTCGGCCAGCACCAGATGTGGGCCGCCCACTTCATCGAGTACGACAAGCCGGGCACCTGGCTGAACTCCGGCGGCGCCGGAACCATGGGCTACGCCGTCCCGGCCGCCATGGGCGCCAAGGCCGGAGCCCCGGACAAGGCCGTCTGGGCCATCGACGGCGACGGCTGCTTCCAGATGACCAACCAGGAGCTCACCACCTGCGCCCTGAACAACATCCCGATCAAGGTCGCCGTCATCAACAACGGCGCCCTCGGGATGGTCCGCCAGTGGCAGACCCTCTTCTACAACCAGCGGTACTCCAACACCGTCCTGCACTCCGGCCCGGAGGACGTCAACCCGGAGGCCCGCGGCACCCGCGTCCCCGACTTCGTGAAGCTGTCGGAGGCCATGGGCTGCTACGCCATCCGCTGCGAGGACCCGGCCGACCTCGACAAGGTCATCGAAGAGGCGAACTCCATCAACGACCGCCCGGTCGTCGTCGACTTCATCGTCCACGAGGACGCGATGGTCTGGCCGATGGTCGCCGCCGGCACCTCCAACGACGAGATCATGGCCGCCCGGGACGTCCGCCCCGACTTCGGCGACAACGAAGACGACTGAGAGCCACCCAGGACTTTCAAGCAGAGGAAGCAGACCATGTCCAAGCACACGCTCTCCGTCCTGGTGGAGAACACCCCCGGCATCCTCGCCCGGATCGCCGCCCTGTTCTCCCGCCGCGGCTTCAACATCGACTCGCTCGCGGTCGGCGTCACCGAGCACCCCGACATCTCCCGCATCACCATCGTCGTCGGCGTGGAGGACCTGCCGCTGGAGCAGGTCACCAAGCAGCTCAACAAGCTCGTCAACGTGCTGAAGATCGTCGAGCTGGAGCCGTCGCAGGCGGTGCAGCGCGAACTCGTCCTGGTGAAGGTGCGCGCCGACAACGAGACGCGCTCCCAGATCGTCGAGATCGTCCAGCTGTTCCGCGCCAAGACCGTCGACGTCTCCCCGGAGGCCGTCACCATCGAGGCCACCGGATCCGGCGAGAAGCTGTCCGCGATGCTCAAGATGCTGGAGCCGTACGGCATCAAGGAGCTCGTCCAGTCCGGCACGATCGCGATCGGCCGCGGCGCCCGTTCCATCACGGACCGGTCGCTGCGCGCCCTGGACCGGTCGGCCTAAGACCTGAAACGGGCGGTCGGCGCGCCGTCGGCCGCCCGTATTGCGAGACCCACAGACTTCCCTTCCGCCCCCCGTCATACGGTGGGACGCAACACCTGCACTCCCGAGGAGAGAACCCAAAGTGGCCGAGCTGTTCTACGACGCCGACGCCGACCTGTCCATCATCCAGGGCCGCAAGGTCGCGGTCATCGGGTACGGCAGCCAGGGCCACGCCCACGCGCTGTCGCTCCGTGACTCGGGTGTCGACGTCCGCGTCGGTCTGCACGAGGGCTCCAAGTCCAAGGCCAAGGCCGAGGAGCAGGGTCTGCGCGTGGTGAGCCCGTCGGAGGCCGCCGCCGAGGCCGACGTCATCATGATCCTCGTCCCGGACCCGATCCAGGCCCAGGTCTACGAGGAGCACATCGCCCCGAACCTGAACGACGGCGACGCGCTGTTCTTCGGCCACGGCCTGAACATCCGCTACGGCTTCATCAAGCCCCCGGCCGGCGTGGACGTCTGCATGGTCGCCCCGAAGGGCCCGGGCCACCTGGTGCGCCGCCAGTACGAGGAGGGCCGTGGCGTTCCCTGCATCGCCGCCGTCGAGCAGGACGCCTCCGGCAACGCCTTCGCGCTGGCCCTGTCCTACGCCAAGGGCATCGGCGGCACCCGCGCCGGCGTCATCAAGACGACCTTCACCGAGGAGACCGAGACCGACCTGTTCGGTGAGCAGGCCGTCCTCTGCGGTGGTACGGCCGCGCTGGTGAAGGCCGGTTTCGAGACGCTGACCGAGGCCGGCTACCAGCCGGAGATCGCGTACTTCGAGTGCCTGCACGAGCTGAAGCTGATCGTCGACCTCATGTACGAGGGCGGCCTGGAGAAGATGCGCTGGTCGATCTCCGAGACCGCCGAGTGGGGCGACTACGTCACCGGCCCGCGCATCATCACGGACGCCACCAAGGCCGAGATGAAGAAGGTCCTCGCCGAGATCCAGGACGGCACCTTCGCGCAGCAGTGGATGGACGAGTACCACGGCGGCCTGAAGAAGTACAACGAGTACAAGAAGCAGGACTCCGAGCACCTGCTCGAGACCACCGGCAAGGAGCTGCGCAAGCTCATGAGCTGGGTCGACGAAGACGCGTAAAGCCGAGCGCCCGAGGGCCGGAGCACCCCGCTCCGGCCCTCTCGGTGAACCCGGGGTAACGTCGGTGGTACGGCGTTGTCCATCCCGTCCGGCCACGGACGGGTGATCCTTCCGCAGCGGCACAGGACGACGCCCCCGGCGCCACTAGACTGCTGCACTACATACGCGTCAGGCCCACAGCGTCGTGCGTCTTCCACGCGGCCATGCGACACCGGAGAAGTGCAGGCACGCCCCCGCGCCGCCCGGCACGCACTCTCGCCGCACCGGCCGAAGGCCCAAAAGTAGCTCCGCTACGAGGACCTCCGGCCGGCACGCCGAGAGCACGCACCGACCGACGCAGAAGCGCACCCGCACTTCACCGGCGCCGCTCCACCCCTCCACCGCCTGCGGCCGTCGGGACGGCCGTCCGCAGCACTGGACTTGTGAGGACTCACGTGAGCTCGAAACCCGTCGTACTCATCGCTGAAGAGCTGTCGCCCGCCACCGTCGACGCGCTTGGCCCGGACTTCGAGATCCGGCAGTGCAACGGCGCGGACCGGGCCGAGCTGCTCCCGGCCATCGCCGACGTGGACGCGATCCTGATCCGTTCGGCCACCAAGGTCGACGCCGAGGCGATCGCCGCCGCGCGCAAGCTCAAGGTCGTCGCGCGAGCCGGCGTCGGCCTGGACAACGTGGACGTCTCCGCCGCCACCAAGGCCGGCGTGATGGTCGTCAACGCCCCCACCTCGAACATCGTGACCGCCGCCGAGCTCGCCTGCGGTCTGCTCCTCGCCACCGCCCGCAACATCCCGCAGGCGAACGCCGCGCTGAAGAACGGCGAGTGGAAGCGCAGCAAGTACACGGGTGTGGAGCTCGCCGAGAAGACCCTCGGTGTCGTCGGCCTCGGCCGCATCGGCGCGCTGGTCGCGCAGCGCATGTCCGCCTTCGGCATGAAGGTCGTCGCCTACGACCCCTACGTGCAGCCCGCCCGCGCCGCGCAGATGGGCGTCAAGGTGGTGTCGCTCGACGAACTGCTCGAGGTGTCCGACTTCATCACCGTCCACCTCCCCAAGACCCCCGAGACCCTGGGCCTGATCGGCGACGAGGCGCTGCGCAAGGTCAAGCCGAGCGTGCGCATCGTCAACGCCGCGCGCGGCGGGATCGTCGACGAGGAGGCGCTGTACTCCGCCCTCAAGGAGGGCCGGGTCGCCGGCGCCGGCCTCGACGTGTACGCCAAGGAGCCGTGCACGGACTCGCCGCTGTTCGAGTTCGACCAGGTGGTCTCCACCCCGCACCTCGGTGCCTCCACGGACGAGGCGCAGGAGAAGGCCGGTATCGCCGTCGCCCGCTCGGTGCGCCTCGCCCTCGCCGGTGAGCTCGTGCCGGACGCGGTGAACGTGCAGGGCGGAGTCATCGCCGAGGACGTCAAGCCGGGCCTGCCCCTCGCCGAGCGCCTGGGCCGGATCTTCACCGCGCTCGCCGGTGAGGTCGCGGTCCGCCTCGACGTCGAGGTGTACGGCGAGATCACCCAGCACGACGTGAAGGTGCTGGAGCTCTCCGCCCTCAAGGGTGTCTTCGAGGACGTCGTCGACGAGACGGTGTCCTACGTCAACGCCCCGCTGTTCGCCCAGGAGCGCGGTGTCGAGGTGCGGCTGACCACCAGCTCGGAGGCGACCGAGCACCGCAACGTCGTCACCGTGCGCGGCACCCTCGCCGACGGCGAGGAGGTGTCGGTCTCCGGCACGCTGGCCGGCCCGAAGCACCTGCAGAAGATCGTCGCCGTCGGCGAGTACGACGTGGACCTCGCGCTCGCCGACCACATGGTGGTCCTGCGGTACGAGGACCGTCCGGGTGTCGTGGGCACGGTGGGCCGCATCCTGGGCGAGGCGGGCATCAACATCGCCGGCATGCAGGTGTCGCGGGCCGTGGCCGGTGGCGAGGCGCTGGCCGTGCTGACCGTCGACGACACGGTGACCTCCGGGGTGCTGGCCGAGGTGGCGGCGGAGATCGGGGCGACCTCGTCCCGTTCCGTGAACCTGGCCTGAGCCGTCCCGGGGCTCCGCCCCGGACTTCGAACGCCGGGCGGGCTGATTCGATCAGCCCGCCCGGCGTTTCGCTGTGCTGTGGGTCCGCTCAGACGGTCGCCTTCCGCGGCTCCGGCGGTGCGGGCTCCCGTACCTGGCTGCGCCGCAGGGTCACCGCCGCTGCCGCCGCCCCGGCCAGCAGCACCGCGCCGGTGATCGCCGCCGCGTGCATCCCACTGGTGAAGGCCTCGCGCGCCGCCGTCGCCAGGGCGTCTCCCGCGCGCCCCGGGAGCCGGCCGGCCACGGCGAGGGCGCCGCCCAGTGTCTCGCGGGCCGGAGCGGGCGCCGCGGCGGGGATCTCGTGACGGTAGACGGCCGTACCGATGGAGCCGAGGAAGGCCATGCCCAGCGCGCCGCCGAACTCCGTGCCCGTCTCCAGCAGGGACGAGGCCGCGCCCGCCTTCTCCACCGGGGCGGCGCTCAGCGCCAGGTCGGCCACCTGGGACATGACGGCGACGATGCCGCAGGCCAGGACGGCGCACGCGGCCAGCAGCAGCCAGAGGGAGTCCGTGCCGGCCAGGGTCAGCATCACGTAGCCGCTCGCGGCGACCGCGAAGCCGCCGCCGACGACGTGGGCGCGGGGAACGCCGCGCTGCACGAGCTGTGCGCCGACCGGGGCCGCGAGTCCGATGGGCACCGACGGCAGCAGGCTCCACAGCGCCGCCTCCAGCGGGCTCTTGTCCAGCACCGACTGGATGTACTGGGTCGTGAAGTACGCCGAGCCCATCATGCCGAAGGCGGCGACGAGGTTGAGGACGACGGCCGGGCTGAAACCGCGGACCCGGAACAGTTCCGGCGAGATCAGCGGGGACACGGCCGTGCGCTGACGGTGGACGAACAGCGCGGCGAAGAGCAGCCCGACCGTCACCGACATCACGTGCCGCACGTTCCAGCCCTCCGACGCGAGCTCCTTCAGGCCGTAGATCACCGGGAGCACCGCCGCCATCGACAGGGGAACGCTCAGCCGGTCGAAGCGGCCGGGGTGAGGGTCGCGCGACTCGGGCAGCAGGACGGGGCCCAGGACCAGGAGCAGCAGCATCGCGGGCAGGTTGACCAGGAAGACCGAGCCCCACCAGAAGTGCTCGACGAGCACCCCGCTCATCACCGAGCCGAGGGCGATGCCGCCCGTCATCACGCCCGACCACACGCCGATCGCCTTGGTGCGCTGCGCGGGGTCGGTGAACATCGTGCGCACCAGTGCCATCGTCGACGGCATCAGGGTCGCGCCGCCGATGCCGAGGACGGCGCGGGCGGCGATCAGGGTCTCGGCGCTGTTCGCGTAGGCGGCCACCAGGGAGGCCGCGCCGAAGGCGGCCGCGCCGGCCAGCAGGAGCTTGCGGCGGCCGATGCGGTCGCCCAGCGAGCCCATCGTCATCAGCAGGCCGGCCAGCACGAAGCCGTAGATGTCGAAGATCCACAGCTGCTGGCCGGCACTCGGCTCCAGGTCGGCGCTGATCGCGGGGATCGCGAAGTAGAGGACGGAGACGTCCATCGAAACCAGCAGCAGCGGAAGCATCAGCACGCCGAGGGCCGTCCATTCGCGGCGCCCGGCGCGGGCGGGAGAGTGCGGTTCTGTCGTCATGGGCAGGACTGTACGGGCGTCTTAAACGCTTGTCTAGTACGCTTGTATAAGACGTCCGTCTGGATCTCGGGATAGGGTGAACTGCCATGGGACACCGTGAGGATCTGCTCGAGGGCACCAAGCGCTGCCTGCTGGCGAAGGGGTTCGTGCGCACGACGGCGCGCGACATCGTCAAGGAGTCGGGGACCAACCTGGCGTCGATCGGCTACCACTACGGCTCGAAGGACGCGTTGCTGGCGGAGGCGTACCTGTCGCTGGTCGGTGAACTCTCCGAGGCCTTCGAGGGAGAGGAGCCCGGGGCGAGCACGGCTGAGCCCGGCTCGCTGGAGCGGTTCCAGGAGGTGTGGTCCAACATCATCGGGACCATGCGGGGGCCCGGTTCGATGTGGCGCCTCAGCATGGAGATCGTGGCCATGGGCGACCAACTGCCCGTGGTGCGCGACCACCTGGCGCGGCAACAGCGGGACGCCGAGCGTGCCCTGGTCGCGCTCTTCACGGGGGTCCGTGAAGAGGACGTCCAGGACAAGACCCTGGACACGCTCGGCAGGTTCTACACGACGCTGATGACGGGGCTCATCGCCCAGTGGAACTTCGACCCCGAGCGTGCGCCCGACGCCGGCACGCTCACCGAAGGACTGCGCCAGGTGATCGAGGCCGCTACCCCGAAGTGACGCGGAGGCGTCCCTCGCGCATCTCGATCGCCCGGTCCGCGAAGTGCCGTACGACCGCCCGGTCGTGGCAGATGAACAGGTAGCCGAGGCCCAGGTCGTCCTGGAGGTCGGCGAGCAGGTTCAGCACGCCCGCGCGCACCGACGGGTCCAGTGACGACACCGGCTCGTCCAGGACCAGCAGGCGCGGTGCGCAGGCCAGGGCGCGGGCGATGCCGGCGCGCTGGCACTGGCCGCCGGAGAGTTCGTGCGGGCGGCGGTCGCCGTACCCGGGGTCGAGACCGACCCGGTCGAGGAGCCCGGCGACCCGGGCCGGTCCGTCGACGGGGTGCCAGCGGCCCTGGACCTTCAGCGGTTCGGCGATCGCGTCGCGGATGCGGTGGCGGGGACTCAGCGAGCCGTACGGGTCCTGGAAGACGGGCTGGATGCGGGGCCGGAGCGGACGCAGCTCACGTTCGGTGAGGGAGGTCAGCTCCCGCCCCTCGAAGCGGACTTCACCGCTGTACGGGCGGCGCAGCTGGAGCACTGCCAGGGCTGTGGAGGACTTGCCGCAGCCGGACGGGCCGTTCAGGGCCAGGGTCTCGCCGGCGGCCAGGGAGAAGGAGACGCCGTCCACGGCGGTGACCCGGCCGTAGCGGACGACCAGGTCGCGGACGTCGAGCAGGGGTTCACTCATGCGGGTCGGCGCTCCTGGAGGAACAGGTCGGCGGCCGGGTGGGGGAGGTCCTCCCAGCGGTGGCAGGCGACCAGGCGTCCGGCCGCCTGCCGGGGCTCCGGCTCGGCCGTGTGGCAGGGGCCCGACGCGAGCGGGCAGCGCGGGGCGAAGGCGCAGCCCGGCGGGAGCGTGCCCGGGGCGGGCGGGGTTCCGCGCAGGGCCGGGAGGCGGCGGCCCGGCGAGGCGTTCTGCGGGAGGGACGCCAGCAGGCCGGCCGTGTAGGGGGCCCGGGGGCGGTCCAGCACCTTCGCCGCCGGGCCGAGTTCGGTGAGGCGCCCGGCGTACATGACCAGGACGCGGTCCGCGTGCCCGCGTACGACGTCCATGTCGTGCGTGACCAGGACGAGCGCGGTGCCGGCCGACTCCCGCCGCTCGGCGAGCAGCCGCAGCACCTGGTCGCGGTGGTCCTCGTCGAGGGCGGTGGTGGGCTCGTCGGCGACCACGACGTCCGGTTCGTTGACGGTGGCCATGGCGATCACCGCGCGCTGCCGCATCCCGCCGGAGTACTCGTGCGGATACGCCCGCGCCCTGCGGGCGGCGTCCGGGATGCCCACACGGTCCAGGGCCGCGACCGCCCGGGCCCGGGCCTTTGTGCGGGAGACCTTGGCCACCGACCGCACGGCGGCGGCGAGTTGGTCGCCCACCGGATGCACGGGGGACAGGGCCGACAGCGCGTCCTGCGGGACGAGCGAGATACGGCGGCCGCGCCCGCCCGAGAGGTCCGGGCTGACCGTCCCGCTCGTGCTCGCGTCGCGCGGCAGCATCCCGAGGAGCGCGCGGGCCGTCAGGGACTTGCCCGCACCCGACTCCCCGACGATCGCCAGCACTTCCCGCGGGCGGACGTCGAAGGACAGGCCGCGCACGGCCTCGACGCCGTCGAAGGCGATCCGCAGTTCGCGCACGGACAGCAGTGCCTCAGACACCGACGGTGGCCTCCTTCGCGATCTCGGCCGGAGCCGGGGTGAGCCGCCGCAGCCTCCGGCCCTGGGTGAGCGCCGCGCCCGACACCGCGAGTCCGGCCAGCAGGGCCAGTGCGGCCGCGGGGGCGAGGGCCGCCCAGGGGGCGCGTTCCACGTAGGCCCGGGACTCCTCCAGCAACAGACCCCACTCGGGGGCGGGCGGCTGGGCGCCCAGGCCCAGGAAACCCAGCGAGGCCAGGGCCAGGGCGATGCCCGGCAGGCGCAGCAGGGCGTGCCGGGCGACCGGGGCGGCGACGGACGGCAGGACGTGCCGGGTCAGGATCCAGAACGGACCCGCCCCGATGGCCCGTTGGGCGGTCAGGAACGCCGACGCCCGTACCTCCTGCACGAGCGCCGCCGCGTGTGCGGACAGGGCCGGCCAGGAGATCAGCGCGACGGCGAGGGCCGCCCCGCCGGTGCCGGGTCCGACGGCAGCCGCGACCAGGATGCCGACGATCACCGGCGGCAGCGCGTTGGCGATGTCGGCCGCGCCCGAGGCGATGGCCGGCAGGAAGCCCAGCACGAGCGCGATCAGCAGGCCCAGCAGGCAGACGGCCACCGCCGTGCCGACCGTCGAGGCGGCACCGTGCCCGAGCCGGGCCAGCACATCACGGCCGAGGCCGTCGGTGCCCAGCGGATGCGCCCAGGAGGGCGGGGCGAGCCGGACCGTGGTGTCCACGGTGTACGGGTCGCGCAGCAGGCCCCAGCCGATGGTCAGCAGCAGGACGGCGGCCAGTACGGCCGGGACGGCCGGGTGGGCGCGGACCGGGCGGGCCGGGGGCAGCGTCAGCCCGGCGTCGCGCAGGGCCGGCCCCAGCAGCCGCCGCCGTACGACCGCCGCGAGCGCGCCCGCGACCAGGCCGAGCAGCAGCAGCGCCAGCACCGAGCCCTGGAGCAGCGGCAGATCCTGCGACCTGGCCGCGCCGAGGGCCGTGCGGCCGATGCCGGGCACCGCGAACACCGTCTCCACGGCCACCGCCCCGCCGGTCAGACCGACCGCGACCATCCCGAACTGCGGGACCAGCGGCGGCAGGACGCGCCGCAGCGCTGCCCCGGCGACCCGGCCCCGGCTCACCCCGGCGCCCCGCCACAGCTCCACCCAGCGCTCGTCGAGCACGGCGGGCAGCGCGTCCGCGACCAGCCGCCCGAGCAGCCCGCCCGCCGGGACGCCGAGGGCGACCGCGGGCAGCACCAGGTACGCGGCGCTCTGCCAGCCCGACGTCGGCAGCCACCCCAGCCACACCCCGAACACCAGCAGCACGACGGTGGCCAGCAGGAACTCCGGTACGGCCGCGAGCATCGCGGCGAACGCCCCGGCCGAGCCGCGCCCGCGCATCAGCACCGGTGCCACCAGCGCGGCGGCCAGCAGCACGGCGACGCCCAGTGCCGCGCCCATCAGGGCCAGCGACACCTGGAGCCCGGCGGCCACGGACGGCAGGACGTCATGGCCCGACACCCACGACGTGCCGAACTCCCCGCGCAGCAGGTTCCCGGCCCATCGCCCCAGCAGGGACAGGGGACCGGCGTCCAGACCGAGGTCCGCGCGGATCGCGGCCAGCGCCTCCGGGGTCGCCTCCCGCTCGGCCGACCGGGCGCGCAGCACGGTGAGCGCCGGGTCGCGGTGGGAGAGCCAGGGCAGCAGCCCGACGACGGCCAGGACGGCGAGGAGGCCGGCGCAGCGGGTCAGCCCGGCCGCCTTCTTCGTCACGGACCTCACCTGACGTACGTGTCCGCCGTGACGAGCTCACGCTCGCGCGGGTCGTGCGCGGCGCCCACGACTCCGGCGGCGTCGCCCTGGATCACTCGCTCATGGAGCATCGGGACGGCCGCGTCCCGGGCCAGAACGGCGGCCTCGGCCTTCACGACCGCTTTGCGGCGGGCGTCGCCGACCGGGGTGTCGGCGGCCTTCTTCAGCGCCTTGTCGATCTCCGGGTCGGAGAGGTGCGAGAGGTTGAAGGTGCCGTCGGAGGCGAAGTCGCTGTACAGACAGGCGGCCGGGTCCCCCGAGTCCAGGACGGTGGCCCGGGAGAGGACGAACGCGTCGAAGCGGCCGGCGAGCGCGTCGGACTCGATGTTCGCGTACTCACGCACGTCCAGCTTCACCCTGAACCCGGCCTTCTGGAGCTGCTGTTGCAGCGCGGCGGCGACCTCGGGCAGCTCGGAGCGGTCGGTGTACGTGCCGATGGTGACGGTCCTGCCGGCCGGATCACCGGCCTCGGTGTGCTCGACGGGCGTGCGCAGCCCGGTGGCCCAGGGCAGGGCGGGCCCGAGCAGCCCCTCGGCGACGTCGGCGCGGCCCTCGTACACGCCCCGCACGATCGACTCGGCGTCGACGGCCTCGCGGGCGGCGGCGCGCAGCGCCGGGTCCTTGAAGGCGCCCTTCTCCGTGTTGAGGTAGAGGGTGTTGGTCCGCGGCATCGGGACCTCGGTGACCAGGTCCTGGTCGAGGACGGCGGCCTGGGAGACGGGGATCGCCTCGACGATGTCGGCCTCGCCGCTGCGCAGCGCCGCGGCGCGGGCGGTGCCGTCCGGGACGAACTTGACGTCGATGCCGGGGGACTTGGCCTTCCCTCCCCAGTAGCCGTCGTAACGGTCGAGGGTGGCGGAGGAGGTGCCGTCGACCCTCGTGAGCTCGAAGGGGCCGGTGCCGGCGCCGACGGGGTCGACCGTCTTCCCCCGGTACGCCTTCGCCGCCAGGATCGCCAGCTGCGGGGAGCTCAGCCGTTGCGGGACCAGGGGATCCTCGGTGGCGGTGGTGACGGTGACCCGGTCGCCGTCGGCCTTCGCGGTGAGGTGGACGCCGTCGAGGATGCGGGGCTTGGGGGAGGCGGTGGCGGCCCTGGTGAGGGAGTCGGCGACGGTCTCGGGGGTGAGCCTCGTGCCGTCGTGGAAGGTGACGCCGGCGCGGAGGGTGAAGGTCCAGCTCCTGCCGGACCGCTTCCACGCGGTGGCCAGCGCGGGTTGCGCGTCACCCTCCCGGTCCAGCTCGACCAGGGTCTCGGCGGTCGACCAGCGCGACAGCTTGAACGCGTCGTCGGAGAGCGGGGAGAGGCCGGAGCGGGGTGGCTGGAGCATGGCGACGCGTAGGCGTTTCCCGCCGGGCCCGGCGGCGTCCGTGGTCTGCTCCGCGCCGGTGAAACAGCCGGTGAGCAGGGCGGAGGCGGCGGTGAGGGCGGTGGCGGGGAGCAGGCGGCGAGCGGGCAGGCGCACGGGGCCCTCCGGGCAAAGGGATGGTCAAGGGATGCGCAGACCGTAGCACTGATAATCGTTTTCAACAATTGCGTTCGGGTCGCACCATGGACCACATGTCCGGGTGGTCCTCAGAGGCGGTGTGCCTTCAGGGCCATGTGCAGCAGCAGGCGGTCCTCGCCGTCGTCCAGGTCGAGGCCGGTGAGCTTCTCGATCCGGGAGAGGCGGTAGTACAGGGTCTGACGGTGGATGCCCAGCTCGGCGGCGGCGCGGGCGGCCTGGCCCGCGCAGTCGAGGTAGACCTCGGCGGTACGGGCGAGCTCGTGGTGCACGGGGAAGAGCAGGGCGTGCACGGCGGGGTCGCGGGCCACGTCCGGCGGCAGCGCGGTGAGCAGCCGGAACGGGCCGATCGCCGTCCACCGGGCGACGGGCCCCAGCCGGGACTCCGCGAGGGCCGCCCGGGCCGCCGCCGACGCCTCCCACCAGGCGGCGCCCAGGTCGGCGAGGCCGGAGCGGGGAGTGGCGACACCCGCGGACGGCCCGCGCGAGGGGCCGTACCCAGTGGCTCCCGCCGGTCCGCGCAAAGCGTTGCGCGGGGCGGCGCCGCCCGGTTCGCCGGCCGTTCCCCCCGGGTCGCGGGAGGCCGCTGCGCCCGACGTGCCGGAGGAGGTACCGCCCGCCCGGCCGGTGGCCGGTCCGCCCGCGCCGTCGGTGGCCGGTCCGCCTCCCCCGCGCGCCCGTTCCAGCAACCGTCCCGCCGCCGTCGTCGCCGGGGTCAGGACATCCGTCGAACGCAAGCGGATCAGCACCGCCACGCACTGGTCCGCCGTTCCCCACGGCAATGTGCACAGCGCCGTCGCCCCCGGTACGGCCCGGCCCGACGGCGCGTCGTCGGGGTCCGCCGACGGCCAGGGGGCGACGCACACCACCGTGTGCGGGCCGTCGGCGCGGGTGCCGAGGGCGGTGCGCAGTTCCGCTATGGCCATGTCCCGCTGCCAGTCGCGCTCGGCGGTGAGCACCGCCCGCAGTTCGCGGCTGAGGTCGGCACCGTGCTGCGCCTCGTCCGCGAGCAGGGCGCCGATGCGGGCCGTGACCCCCATGGCGGCGGACAGCCGGCGTTCGCTCGGCCCCGGATCGTCGTCCAGGAGCCAGACGTAGCCGTGGACCACACCCCGGTGGCGGACGGGCAGGCAGATACGCCCCCGGTACACCCCGGCCTCCGGCGTCGGCGGGATCCGCACCGGGCCGGTCGCGCGGGTGATGCCGAACCCCTCGAACCACGCCCGGACGGCGGCCGTCGAGCGGCGGGTGAGGATCGAGCGGGTGCGCACCGGGTCCAGGGCCGACGGATCGAGGTCGCCCTCACTGTCGTAGGCGCCGAAGGCGATCAGCTCGAAGTCCCGGTTCTCCAGCGTCGCGGGCGCCCCGAGCAGCTCCGAGATCTCGTCGACCAGTTCCTCGTAGTCCCCCCGGTGTTCCGACGTCATGCGGGCATTGTCGCGCACCCGAGGCGCCCCTTCATACATCTGTCTGAGATCTGCGGCACGGATGCGTGACAGCTGTCGATGGCCGACGATCGAAGGGATCCTTAGGTTTCACGGTGGTTCTCCGCGCCGTACCCCAGGTGTCATCCGCCCGGTGTCCGGCCATCCGTTGGTTGTGCTCTGGAGGTGCCCCGTGCTGGGTCCCGTGATTCTCGCCGCGTCTCGCAGCGACCGGATGCGACGTCTGATCTCGGCGGCCCCGGTGACCAAGCAGGTCGTCGACCGCTTCATCCCGGGCGAGGGCGTCGACGACATCGTCCCCGTCGTCCGGAGCCTCGCCGAGCGGGGTCTTGAGCTGACGATGGACGTCGTCGGCGAGGACATCACCAACCCGGCGCAGGCCGCCGCCGCCCGGGACGCCTATCTGGAGCTGATCGACCGCCTGAAGCCGCTCGAGCTCGGCACCCGCGCCGAGATGTCGGTGAAGCTGTCGATGTTCGGCCAGGCCCTGGCCGGAGGCCACGAACTGGCCCTCGCCAACGTCCGCCCGGTCGTCGAGGCCGCCGCCGAGATCGGCACGACGGTCACCCTGGACGCCGAGGACCACACCACCCTGGACTCGATGTTCGCCATCCACGAGGAACTGCGGAAGGACTTCCCGCAGACCGGCTGCGTCATCCAGGCGTACCTCTTCCGCACCGAGGCCGACGCCCGCCGCCTCGCCGCGAACGGCAGCCGGGTCCGGCTGGTCAAGGGCGCGTACAAGGAGCCCGCCTCCGTCGCGTACCTGGACAAACACGAGATCGACCGGGCATACGTCCGCATCCTCCGGACGTTGATGCAGGGGGAGGGGTACCCGATGATCGGGTCCCACGACCCGCGACTGATCGCCATCGGCCAGGAACTCGCCCACCAGGCCGGGCGCAAGCTCGACGAGTACGAGTTCCAGATGCTCTACGGCATCCGCGGCGAGGAGCAGTCCCGCCTCGCCGCCGAAGGCCACCGCATGCGCGTCTACACCGCGTACGGCACCGACTGGTACGGCTACTTCATGAGGCGCCTCGCGGAGAAGCCGGCCAACCTGCGCTTCTTCGCCCGCTCGATGCTCACCCAGGGCTGACAGCCCTCAAGGGCCGAGAGCCCGGCAAGGGCCGAGACCGAAACACCGCTCAGTAAGGAGTTACGGAAAACATGGACGCTGTGACCCAGGTCCCCACCCCCGTCAACGAGCCGGTGCACGGCTACGCCCCCGGCTCGCCCGAGCGTGCCCGGCTGGAGGCCAGGCTGAAGGAGCTGGCCGACAACCCCGTCGACCTGCCCTGCACCATCGGCGGCGAGAAGCGGATGGGCGGCGGCGAGGCCTTCCAGGTCGTCCAGCCGCACAACCACCAGGCCGTGCTCGGTACGTACCGCAACGCCACGCAAGCGGACGCCCAGGACGCCATCGACGCGGCCCTCGCCGCCGCCCCCGCCTGGCGTGCCCTGTCCTTCGACGACCGCGCGGCGATCATCCTGCGCGCCGCCGAGCTGCTGTCCGGCCCCTGGCGCGAGACGCTCGCCGCCTCCACCATGCTCGGCCAGTCCAAGACCGCCCAGCAGGCCGAGATCGACACGCCCTGCGAGTTGATCGACTTCTGGCGCTTCAACGTCTCCTACGCCCGCAACCTCCTGGCCGAGCAGCCCCCGGCCAACTCCCCGGGCGTGTGGAACCGGCTGGACCACCGCCCGCTCGAGGGCTTCGTCTACGCGGTCACGCCCTTCAACTTCACCGCCATCGCGGGCAACCTGCCGACGGCCCCCGCCCTGATGGGCAACGTCGTCGTCTGGAAGCCGTCCCCGACGCAGACCCACGCCGCCGTGCTGCTGATGCAGCTGCTGGAGGAGGCCGGTCTGCCCAAGGGCGTCATCAACCTCGTCACCGGTGACGGCATCGAGGTCTCCAAGGTCGCCCTGGAGCACCGCGACCTCGCCGGCATCCACTTCACCGGTTCGACCAAGACCTTCCAGTACCTGTGGAAGACGGTCGGCAACAACATCGAGAAGTACCGCACCTACCCGCGCCTCGTCGGCGAGACCGGCGGCAAGGACTTCCTCGTCGCCCACCCGTCGGCCGACCCGGCGATCCTGAAGACGGCGTTCACCCGGGGTGCCTTCGAGTTCCAGGGCCAGAAGTGCAGCGCCACCTCCCGGGCGTACATCCCCGCCTCGATCTGGAACTCCGGTTTCAAGGAGGAGCTCGCCGCCGAGGTCGACGGCATCAAGATGGGCGACGTCACCGACCTGTCGAACTTCATCGGCGCCGTCATCGACGAGCGTGCCTTCGCCAAGAACAAGGCCGCCATCGACCGCGCCAAGGAGGACGCCACCTGCACGATCGTCGCGGGCGGCACCTACGACGACTCCGTGGGCTACTTCGTCCGCCCGACCGTCATCGAGTGCACCGACCCGGAGAACGAGGTCTTCCGCACCGAGTACTTCGGCCCGATCATCGCCGTGCACGTCTACGAGGACGACAAGTACGACGAGATGCTGACCCAGATGGAGTCGGTCTCCGACTACGCCCTGACCGGCTCGGTCATCGCGAACGACCGCGCGGCGGCCGCCTACACCGCGGACAAGCTCCGCTACGCGGCCGGCAACTTCTACATCAACGACAAGTCGACCGGCGCCGTCGTCGGCCAGCAGCCCTTCGGCGGCGGCCGCGCCTCCGGCACCAACGACAAGGCCGGCGCCCCGCAGAACCTGATGCGCTGGACCCTGACCCGCGCCATCAAGGAGACGCTGGTCCCGCCGACCGACTACACGTACCCGCACATGGGCTGACACCCCGGGTGAACCGTCGGGCCAGGTCGAAAAGACCTGGCCCGTCGCTATGTCCGCCGGAAACACTGGCTCCATGACGAACACGGAGACCGTGACCGCCGACGACGGCGTACGGCTGTGGGCGCGGCGGTCGGGCCGGGGTGCCACGCCCCTGGTGCTGTGCCACGGCGGGCCCGGACTGTGGGACATGTTCGAGGACGTCGCCGGACTGCTCGGCGACGTGGCCACGGTGATCCGCTGGGACCAGCGCGGCTGCGGGCGCTCACAGCCCTGTGACGGGCCGTGGACCGTGGACCGCTTCGTGGCCGATCTCGACGCCGTACGCCGGCACTTCGGCCTGGACCGGATGGCGCTGCTCGGTCACTCCTGGGGCGCGCAACTGGGGCTGCACTACACACTGACGCACCCGGACCGGGTCGGCACGCTGGCCTATGTCAGCGGAACGGGCATCGGCCCGGACACCGGCTGGCACGGCGCGTACCAGGAGAACCAGCGGGCCCGGCTCGGGGAGCGGCCCGGACGTCTGGCCCGCTGGCGGGAGCTGACGGACACGCCGGGGCGCGACGAGGCCCAGGAGCGGGAATGGGCGGTCCTGCACTGGTCGGCCGAGTTCCCGGACACCGGCCGGGCGACGGAGCACGCCGAGCGGATGGCCGAGCCCTGGTTCGGGATCAACTCCGCGTGCAACAAGCAGCTGAACGCCGAGGCGAGGAGCGTCTGCGGCACCCCCGGCCTGTACGCCGCCTGCGCGGCCCTGGACGTGCCCGTGCTCATCGTCGACGGGGCCGAGGACATCCGGCCGCGCTCGGCGGTGGACTCGCTGGAGCGGGCCCTGCCGCACGTGACGCGAGTGACGTTCCCGGACGCCGGTCACCTGCCGTGGGTGGAGGATCCGCGGGGCTTCCGGGAGGCTGTCGCGGCGAGCCTCGGGTCCGGATAACCGGTCGAGAGCCACCCGGTCCGTTCGCATACTGGGCCGATGACCATCCGAGTACGCACCACCCACACCGCGGACCTGGCCCCCACCGAACTCGACGCCGTACGGGCCCTCCTGGACGCCGCTTTCGACGGCGACTTCGGGGACGAGGACTGGGACCACGGCCTCGGCGGCATGCACGCCCTCGTGCACGACGCCGCCGGGCTCGCCGCGCACGGGGCGGTCGTGATGCGCCGGGTGGAGCACCGCGGGCGGTGGCTGCGCGTCGGGTACGTCGAGAACGTCGCCGTCCGGGCCGATGTCCGTCGCACCGGCCTGGGCGGGCGGGTCATGGCGGAACTGGAACGGGTCGTCGACCGTGCCTACGACTTCGGCGCCCTCTCCGCCGGCGACGACGGCGCCCGGCTCTACACCTCCCGGGGCTGGCAGCTCTGGAGCGGTCAGGTACACGCCCTCAGCCCGCGGGACGGCATCGTCCGGCTGCCGGAGGAAGAGGACAGCACCTACGTCCGGCCTGCGCTCGCAGGCGCCCTCGACCCCGCGCACGCACTCCTCTTCGACTGGCGCGACGGCGACGTGCTCTAGAAATCAGCGCAGGTCAGCGCGGTGTGACCCAGTCCACCGTCTCAGATAGTAGGAAGTCCGAGTAATTGTGGAGACAGACGCTCCGGCCTCCCTTACTTTTGTAGGAGCCGAACGTCTCGCTCGACCAAGCGAATGGCGGTCGTGAGCCGGGCCCCGTGCAGGCAACCCCTGCGGCACCGCTCCCCGCCCCCTCCGGCGTCTCGTATCTCTCTCTGCGCTCCACGCTGTCGAAGGAGTCGATTTCCCATGGCCGAGACGACCGTCCGCCGCCGAGTCCGCCACGTCTCCCGTACGAGCGAGTCCGACCGCAAGAACGCCGCAGCCGCCCTCCAGCGCGCCCTCGACCGCAGGGACAACGGCGGGTCCAGCGGCCACTGAGCCACCGGCGAGCGGTGCGGGGTTCTCACGCCCCGCGCCGCACCTCGAAGTGGTCGATCCGCTCACCGTCCGACGCCAGCGCCGACACCTTCAGCCTCGGCGCGGCGCCGCTCAGTGCCTCCACCGAGAGGAACGAGAACCCCCGGTAGCGGACCCGCGACCACTGCACCGACTCCGCCTTGGTGTCCTGCGACCTCGTCCACCGGAAGGTGGCGACCGACTCGTGGTCGGCGGTGTTCCCCTCGTAGCTCTCCTTCACCCCGTCGGGGAAGCCGTACAGCTCCTTGCCGCCGCCGCCCGCCGTGACGTACACGATCCCGTCCCGCCGCGGATCCGTCGTCCCGCCGACCGGCACCGGCCTGCCCACCTCGCCGTTCTTGACGGCGTCGGTCCGCTCGTAGACGTGGTTGTGCCCGTTGATCACCAGGTCCACCTCGTGCTGCGCGAACAGCGGCAGCCACTCGGCGCGCACCCCGCCGTCGGAGGCGTGCGTGGACGTCGAGTACGCGCAGTGGTGGAAGAAGACGACGATGAAGTCGACCGAAGCGTCGGCCCGCAGCTCCCCGAGCTTCTTGTCGAGCCACTTCGTCTGCCGCCCCTCCGTGTAACCGAAGTTGGCCGGGATCTCGTACGACACGTCGTTCGCGTCCAGCGCGACCACGCCGACGTTGCCGTACGTGAAGGCGTACACCCCGGGTGCCGTGCGCGCGTCGAAGCCGCTGTCCGGCAGCGCGAAACGGGCGAGTTGGCCGCCGTAGCCGTCCGGCGAGTACCAGGCCTCCATGTCGTGGTTGCCGGTCGTCACCATCCACGGCACCGACCTGGCCACCGGCTCGGTCTGCTTGAGGAACCGGTCCCACTGCCCGGCGTCGAAGACGTCCGACTCCTTGCCCTTGCCGGTCGGGTCGGCGTAGCAGATGTCACCGGCGTGCAGATGGAAGGCGGGGTCCCGGCGCAGCAGCGTGCGGTCGTTGAGGGCCGCCTCCTCGCCGACGCCCTGGTCGCCGAACGCGGTGAACACGAACCGGTCCGGCGGGCTCGCCGGTGCCGTGCGGAAGGTCGTGACGGTCGACCGGTGCTTCGGGGACGCCGGGTCGAAGCCCTCGTGGCCGACGCCGTAGTAGTACGTCGTGCCCGGGCGCAGGCCGTCGAGCGCCGCGTGCAGGTAGTACTGCTCGACCGCCGGCCGTACGCCCTTCAGCTCCGGGGTGTGCAGATCGCGCAGTTCGGCCTCGACCTTGCGGCCGAGGTCGTCGGGGCGCAGCCCGACCCGGACGTACGGCTTCTTGACCGCGAGCGGCACCTGCCAGGAGATCCGCATCTGGGTCTTCGGGTCGGCGCCGAAGGCGAGATGGCGGCCGAAGGGCGTGATGAAGGAGCCGGGCGCCTTGGACGTGCTCGGTGACGGGCTCCCGGTCGCCGTGGCGCCGCCCTGCCCGGAACCCGAGCCGGAACCGGAGCCGCAGCCGGTGAGCAGCCCGCCCGCCACGGCTCCCGCCGTCACCAGCGTGCGCCGGCGCGTCAGCCGGGTCCGCAGGTACTCGTGCTGCTCCGCCATGCTCATCCGGCGGGCGAGCTCGGGCGGGATGCCGAAGTGGGGGATCTCCATGTCCAGTCAACTTCCCAGCGAAGCCCAACGTCCCCACCACGTACGGGTGAACGCAAACCGACGGCCGCGTGCCGTCACCCGAGCGGCCGCCCCGCCGCTGTCCGCATCACGGACACCGTGTGTCATCCCATGGGACGAGGAGTAGGGTGCCCGCATGTCTCGCAGCATCAATCTCGCAGTGATCCCCGGTGACGGCATCGGCCAGGAGGTCGTGGCCGAAGGTCTGAAGGTCCTCTCCGCCGTCCTTCCGCAGGATGTGAAGCTGGAGACCAAGGAGTACGACTTCGGCGCCCGGCGCTACCACGCCACCGGTGAGACCCTCACCGACGCCGACCTCGACGCCCTGAAGCAGCACGACGCCATCCTGCTCGGCGCGATCGGTGACCCCAGCGTGCCGTCCGGCGTCCTGGAGCGCGGCTTCCTGCTCAAGCTCCGCTTCGCCTTCGACCACCACGTCAACCTGCGGCCGAGCAAGCTGCTCCCCGGTGTGGCCACCCCGCTGGCCGGCGAGCCGAGCATCGACTTCGTCGTGGTCCGCGAGGGCACCGAGGGCCCGTACACCGGCAACGGCGGCACGATCCGCCAGGGCACCGAGCACGAGGTCGCCACCGAGGTCTCGGTGAACACGGCCTACGGTGTCGAGCGCGTGGTCCGGGACGCCTTCGCGCGTGCCCAGGCCCGCCCGCGCAAGAAGCTGGCACTGATCCACAAGAACAACGTGCTGACCTTCGCGGGTCACCTGTGGACGAACATCTTCAACAAGGTGGCCGCGGAGTTCCCCGAGGTCACCACCGAGTACATGCACGTCGACGCGGCCACCATCTACCTGGTCACCCAGCCCGAGCGCTTCGACGTGATCGTCACCGACAACCTCTTCGGTGACATCGTCACCGACCTCGCCGCGGCCGTCTCCGGCGGCATCGGCGTGGCGGCCTCCGGCAACATCAACCCGTCCGGAGAGTTCCCGTCCATGTTCGAGCCCGTGCACGGCTCGGCCCCGGACATCGCCGGCCAGGGCAAGGCCGACCCGAGCGCCACGGTGCTGTCCGTCGCCCTGCTCCTGCGCCACCTCGGCTACGAGGCCGAGGCCGCCCGCATCGACGACGCGGTCTCCGCCGACCTCGCGGAGCGCACCGGCAAGCCCGCCCGCTCCACCTCGGAGATCGGCGACGCGCTCGCCGTACGCGTAGCCGGCTGACCCGCCGCCGCTCCTCCACAAGCCGCCGGGTCGCATCCGCACCCGGCGGCTTCCGCATGTTCCCGCCGGGTGCCACCATCGACCACCGGGCCGGATTCACCCCGTTCCGTCCGCCGCCGCCCCCCGGGCGATAATCGAACGTGAGGCCGCGGAACGAGGGAATGCTCGGACGTCCTAGCACTGGTCATCATCAGAGCAGTACCGAGCGCGGCCCGTCACTACAACCGGTGAAGGACATCAACCCATGACGACGCCCACGATCGAGCTCAAGCCCTCCGCCAACCCGCTCTCCGCCGCAGAACGCGAGGCGATCCTGGCCAGCCCCGGGTTCGGCCGCCACTTCACCGACCACATGGTGACGATCAAGTGGACGGAGGGCCGTGGCTGGCACGACGGTCAGCTCGTGCCGTACGCGCCGATCTCCCTCGACCCCGCCACCACGGTCCTGCACTACGCGCAGGAGATCTTCGAGGGCCTGAAGGCCTACCGCCGCCCCGACGGCTCGGTCGCCACGTTCCGGCCGGAGAAGAACGCCGAGCGCTTCCAGCGGTCCGCGCGCCGGCTGGCGATGCCCGAGCTGCCGGTCGAGACGTTCATCGAGGCGTGCGACGCGCTGGTGAGGCAGGACAAGGAGTGGGTTCCCGCGCACGGTGGCGAGGAGTCCCTCTACCTGCGCCCGTTCATGATCGCGACCGAGGTCGGTCTGGGCGTGAAGCCGGCCAACGAGTACCTGTTCCTGGTGATCGCCTCCCCGGCCGGCGCGTACTTCCCCGGCGGGGTGAAGCCGGTGTCCATCTGGGTCTCCGAGGACCGGGTCCGGGCCGTCCCCGGCGGCATGGGTGACGCGAAGACCGGCGGCAACTACGCGGCGTCCCTGCTCGCGCAGGCCGAGGCCGCCGCCAAGGGCTGCGACCAGGTCTGCTACCTCGACGCCGTGGAGCACACGTGGGTCGAGGAACTGGGCGGCATGAACCTGTACTTCGTCTACGGCGACAAGATCGTCACGCCGTCGCTCACCGGCTCGATTCTGGAGGGTGTCACGCGTGACTCCCTGCTCGCCGTCGCCCGTGACCTCGGTTACGAGGCCGAGGAAGGGCGGGTCTCGGTCGAGCAGTGGCAGCGGGACTCGGAGAACGGGTCGCTGACCGAGGTGTTCGCCTGCGGTACGGCTGCTGTGATCACGCCGGTCGGTACGGTGAAGCGGGCCGGGGCGGAGTGGAAGCAGAGCGGGGGAGAGCCGGGCGAGGTCACGCTGCGGCTTCGGCAGGCGCTGCTCGACATCCAGCGCGGTACGGCCGAGGACACGCACGGCTGGATGCACCAGCTGGGCTGAGTGGTCCGGCCTTCTTCCGGGGGCTCCGCCCCCGGACCCCCGGGCTCAGTCCGGCCCGGACACCGAGGGCGGCCCGCACGGCCAGAGCGTGTCCGCGCCGGTGCTCGACCGGCAGGGACGCACGGTCGCCTTCGCCAGCTCCTCACCCGACCTCGTGCCCGGCGACACCTACGGCACCTCGCCCTACGTCCGCCATCTCGGGTGACTGACCGCATTCTGAGACAACCGTGAGTGAGACGCGGGGGCTGTGCCAGACTGCCCCCGTGCTCTCGTTCGCCACGATTATTGGCAGCAGGCGCGCCGGTCCGCAGTGACCGCCACGTACGACCAGGTACGGGCGGACACCGTCGTCCTCGACCCGCGCGCAGACCTCTCGCACCCGCGAGAGGTTTTTCGCTTTTCTGGCCCACCCGCAGTCAGGAGCGAGAGCGCGAGGGACTATGTGGGGGCGGTGGAGCCGGTCATTCCGGTACGACCGAGATCCAATCCTCAGGAGCCTTGAGACCATGACCGCAACCAGCGAGCTCGACGATTCCTTCCACGTCTTCGACACCACCCTGCGCGACGGCGCCCAGCGGGAGGGCATCAACCTCACCGTCGCCGACAAGCTCGCCATCGCCCGGCACCTGGACGACTTCGGCGTGGGCTTCATCGAGGGCGGCTGGCCGGGCGCGAACCCCCGGGACACCGAGTTCTTCGCCCGCGCCCAGCAGGAGATCGACTTCCGGCACGCCCAGCTGGTCGCGTTCGGCTCCACCCGCCGGGCCGGCACGACCGCCGCGGAGGACCCGCAGGTCAGGGCGCTCCTGGAGTCCGGCGCGCAGGTGATCACGCTGGTCGCCAAGTCGCACGACCGCCATGTCGAGCTCGCCCTGCGCACGACCCTGGACGAGAACCTGGCGATGGTCCGCGACACGGTGTCGTTCCTCAAGGAGCAGGGCCGCCGGGTCTTCGTCGACTGCGAGCACTTCTTCGACGGCTACCGCGCCAACCCCGAGTACGCGAAGTCGGTGGTCCGCACGGCGTCCGAGGCCGGCGCGGACGTGGTGATCCTCTGCGACACCAACGGCGGCATGCTCCCGGCGCAGATCCAGGCGGTCGTCTCCACGGTCCTCGCCGACACCGGCGCCCGGCTCGGCATCCACGCCCAGGACGACACGGGCTGCGCGGTGGCCAACACCCTGGCCGCCGTCGACGCGGGCGCGACGCACGTGCAGTGCACCGCGAACGGGTACGGCGAGCGCGTCGGCAACGCGAACCTCTTCCCGGTCGTCGCGGCCCTGGAGCTGAAGTACGGCAAGAAGGTCCTGCCCGAGGGCCGGCTGCGCGAGATGACGCGCATCTCGCACGCCATCGCCGAGGTGGTCAACCTGACCCCCTCCACGCACCAGCCCTACGTCGGCCTCTCCGCCTTCGCCCACAAGGCCGGACTGCACGCCTCGGCCATCAAGGTCGACCCGGACCTGTACCAGCACATCGACCCCGAGCTGGTCGGCAACACCATGCGGATGCTGGTCTCCGACATGGCCGGCCGGGCCTCCATCGAGCTCAAGGGCAAGGAACTGGGCATCGATCTGGGCGGCGACCGGGAGCTGGTCGGCCGGGTGGTCGAGCGGGTCAAGGAGCGCGAGCTCAAGGGCTACACGTACGAGGCGGCCGACGCCTCCTTCGAACTCCTCCTGCGCACCGAGGTCCAGGGCCGGCCGCTGCGGTACTTCGAGGTCGAGTCCTGGCGCGCCATCGTCGAGGACCGGCCCGACGGCTCCCACGCCAACGAGGCCACCGTCAAGCTCTGGGCCAAGGGCGAGCGCATCGTCGCCACGGCGGAGGGCAACGGCCCGGTCAACGCGCTCGACCGGTCCCTGCGCGTGGGCCTGGAGAAGATCTACCCGCAGCTCGCCAAGCTTGAGCTGGTGGACTACAAGGTCCGCATCCTGGAGGGCAAGCACGGCACCAACTCCACGACCCGCGTCCTGATCTCCACGTCCGACGGCGCGGGGGAGTGGTCCACGGTGGGTGTCGCCGAGAACGTCATCGCCGCGAGCTGGCAGGCCCTGGAGGACGCCTACACCTACGGGCTGCTGCGGGCCGGGGTGGATCCGGCCGAGTAGCCGACGACCCTCCCGGGGCGCGTCTCACATCGCCGTGTCCCGGGAACGCGGTACCGGGACCTCGCCGCCCCGGTCACGTCCGGGCGCCCGGTCGAGACGGAAGAGGCCCGCGGTGTGGGGACGCTGGCCGGTGGCGTGGGTGGTCGAGCGGGTCAGCTCCTCGACACCGTCGGCCAGGTAGCCGACCCATGCCGTGCCCTCGTCCTCGATGATCCGCTGGGCGTCCGTGCGCAGCCGCTCGATCACCCCGAGCAGCGCGGCCTGCTCCTTGTCGCTGGGGGAGTCGGTGGTCCGCAGGAACGCCTGCGCCCACTCGGACTGCGCCCTCTTGAGGATCTGCTGGAGGGCCTGCTGCGTACGGATGTACCGCGTCCAGGACGCCGAGAACCCGAAGATCCGGTCGAACAGGACGCAGCCCGCCCCGCCGGCCAAAAACACGAAACCCCACTCGGGCTGCACGGTCGTGGGGGCCGCCGCGTGCACCAGCGGGGTGAGCGTGCCGACGATGCCCAGCAGCGCGGCCAGCGCCCGCAGCGAACGCGACCACAGCGACGGCCCCCGGCGACGCGCCAGGTACCAGTCGATCGCCCCCGTCACCTCCCCCTCGGCGTGCCGGAACAGCTCCCACAACAGGTCGGCCCGCGTACGCGACCGGTCCAGCTCGGCCAGTGCGGACACCGTCATGTCCGCGGCCTTGCGTCTTGTGAACATGCCTCTGTCTCCGCCCCTTCTGCTGCGACCGCCGGCCCGGACCGCCCGGCCCCCGCACGGCAGTGAGGGCCCCCCGTGCCAGAAGGCATCGTAGGGGCAGCCGCCTTCCGAAATCCCCGCCCCGGCAGATCTCCCTTTCTGTCCGGTTTCAGGTAGCTTCGAAGATATGAAGGCCGCGCTGACGC
Organism: Streptomyces sp. NPDC006372; assembly: GCF_040612515.1. Classification (NCBI taxonomy): domain Bacteria; kingdom Bacillati; phylum Actinomycetota; class Actinomycetes; order Kitasatosporales; family Streptomycetaceae; genus Streptomyces; species Streptomyces sp. NPDC006372. The sequence continues at coordinate 123,416 of NZ_JBEXQJ010000014.1, forward strand.
GTACCGTCGTACGTCTGCTGATCGTGCCGGTCGCCGCCGTACTGGCGGTGCTGATGGCCGGTGCGCCCGGCGCACACGCGGCCACCGACCTCTCGACGGTCGCCCAGGAGCTGCGCCGGAGTCCCGTCTACGTCGATCCGGCCGCCTCCGACCAGCTGGCCGCGTCGGACGCCGAGGCACTCGCCGCCAAGATCAAGGACGCGGACAAGCCCGTCTTCGTGGTGGTCCTCCCGGCCGGTTACCCCACGCAGGACCTCTTCCGGAACCTCCGCACCGAGACCGGCATCACCGGCCTGTACGGCATCCGCCTCGGTGACGCGTTCGACGCCCGTGCCGACAGCGCCGTGATGAGCCGCCAGTCGGTGTCCAACCTGGTCAGCGCCGTCCAGGGCGCGGGCGATGCCAAGGCCCAGCTGAACGACTTCGTCGACGACGCCCTGCGCAGCAACGTGGGCGGTTCGGCGCCGAGCAGCTGGAGCGGCGGATCGGGCCACGACGTGCCGGTCGGCGGCCTGATCACGTTCGGCGTGCTGGCCGCGGCCGGCGGCGCGGGCGCCTACGCGGTGGTCCGGCGCAACCGCCGCCGCCACGAGGAGGAGCAGCGGGCCGCACTGGAGAAGCTGCGGGTGGTGGTCGACGAGGACATCACCGCCTTCGGCGAGGAACTCGACCGCCTCGACTTCCACCCCGGGGAGCCCGGCGCCGACGACGCGATGCGCGCCGACTACGAGCGCTCCCTCGACGCCTACGAACAGGCGAAGTCCCTGATGGACGCCGCGAACCGGCCCGAGGACGTCAAGGCGGTCACCGAGGCCGTGGAGGACGGCCGGTTCTCCCTGGCCCGCCTCGAGGCCCGCCGTGCGGGCGGCCCGCTGCCGGAGCGCCGCCCGCCCTGCTTCTTCGACCCGCGCCACGGCCCCTCGGTCGCCGACGCCCTCTGGACGCCCCCGGCCGGCACCGAGCGCGAGGTTCCGGTCTGCGAGGCCGACCGGACCCGTCTCGCCGAGGGCCGCGACCCGGTGATCCGCGAGGTCGACACCGACCGGGGCCGCCGCCCGTACTGGGAGGCCGGCCCGGCGTACGGCCCCTGGGCCGGCGGCTACTTCGGCGGCGGCATCCTGCCCGGCCTCCTCGTCGGCACCCTGCTCGGCAGCATGATGGCGGGCCCCGCCTACGCGGCCGACTACGGCTCCGGCTACGGCGACTTCGGCGGCTACGACGGCGGTGACATCTCCGGCGGGGACTTCGACGCGGGCGACTTCGGAGGGGGCTTCGGCGGCGGCGACTTCGGCGGTGGCGGGGACTTCGGCGGCGGCTTCTGACCCCGCCGGGTTCAGCGCCGCCCCCGCGTGCCCACGAGCCGGGCCGGGCTCAGCGCTTCAGCGCCGCTCCCTGGCCCACGAGCCGCGCCCGCCGCCCCCACAGCGGCACCGCCGCGACGAACGCCAAGGCGACCAGCCCGGCACTGACCCACACCGGCGACCGGTACCCGAACCCCGCGTCGATCGCCGCGCCACCGGCCCAAGGGCCCAGCGCGGCGCCCACGTTGAACGCCGCCGTGGCGAAACCCCCGGCCAGCGTGGGCGCGCCCGGTGCCGCGTACAGCACCTGGGAGATCAGCGTCGAGCCGACGCCGAAGGACAGCGCACCCTGGACGAAGACGAGCCCGAGTGCCAGGGCCGGGTGCCCGGCCCCGAGCGCCAGGAGACACCAGCCCGAGCAGGCCGCGACGCCCCCGCCGGCCAGGACCGCCGCCGGGCGCCGGTCGGCGAACCGCCCCGCGGCACTCACGCCCACGAACGAGCCGGCCCCGAACAGCGCGAGCACCCCGGGAACCCAGCCGCGGCCCAGCCCCGTCACCTCGGTGACCAGCGGCGCGAGATAGGTGAAGGTGCAGAACGTCGCGCCGTTGACCAGGGCGCCCAGCAGCAGGGTGACGACCAGCCGGGGGCTGCGCAGCGACCGCAGCTCACGGCGCAGCGCGGGCGGCGCACCCTCGGCGGCCGCGCCGCCCGGCACCGACCTCGCCACCGCCACCAGCGCCGGCAGCGACACCAGTGCCACGGCCCAGAACGCCGCGCGCCAGCCCCACAGCCCGCCCAGCACGGCCCCGGCGGGCACCCCGGCCACACACGCCAGCGTCACCCCGCCCAGCAGCATGGAGGTGGCCCGCCCCTTCGCGTCCGCCGGGACCATGCCCACGGCCGCCACGAGGGCGACGGCGAGGAACCCGGCGCCCGCGAGCGCCCCCACGACCCGCGTGGCGAGCAGTACTTCGAAGCTGTCGGTGACGGCACCGACGACATGGACGGCGAGGAACACGATCAGGAACGCCAGCAGCGCGCCCCGCCGCGGCCAGCGCCGCGCGAGCCCCGCCACGAGTGGCGCCCCCACGACCATCCCCACCGCGAAGGCGGAGGTCAGCGCCCCCGCCGCGGGAACGGACACCCCCAGATCCCGCGCGATGTCCGGCACCAGACCGGACAGCATGAACTCGGACGTTCCCTGCGCGAACACGGCAAGGCCCAGCAGAAGAAGAGCGAACGGCATGAAGAAACCCCGCACCGAAGGTCGACGACGGACATGACTCGTCGGACGGCGATCCGGCAGCGGGGTGAGCGGGCCTGGCCTCAGCGGCCCGGCGTCAACGTCACGAACAGCCACCGGAGAGCCGGTGGTTCGGGTCTGTCGGACTCGGGGCTGGACACGGAACGCAGGCTAGGCAGTCGCGGCAGCGCCGGTCCACCGGTTTTTCCCCCGGACCGGACCCCTGCACGATGACGACCGCCGCCAGGCAGACGGCCAGCCCCAGAGCGGTCTGCGCGCCGAACGGCTCACCGAACATCAGCGCGCCCCACACGGCGGTGACCGGAGCCATCAGGAACATCAGCGTGTTCACCTTGGTCACCCCGGAACGCTTCAGGATGAGCCAGTACAGCCCGTACCCGCCGAACGTGGACAGGCCCACGAGCCAGGCGACCGCCACCCAGAACCCGGCCTCGGCGGGCGGCGCGGCGGCCCCGGTGGCCAGGGCGAGCACGGAGAAGAGGACCGCGCTGGTGGCGCAGTGGACGGTCAGCGACACCGAGGGAGCGACCCGCGATCGGGACCGGCTCTCCAGGAAAGTCGCCGCGACCAGGGCCAGCATGCCGAGCAGCGGCACCGCGTACGCCCACCAGGCGACATCGGTCCCGGCCGCGGCGTCGGCCAGAGTGACCACGGCGACGCCGCTCAGGCCGAGACCGAGGCCGACCCACTGCCGACCGGAGACGTACTGCCCCAGCAGCGGCCCCGCGAGCGCTCCGGCGACGAGCGGCTGGACCCCGTCGATCAGCGCCGTCGTGCCGCTGGAGACGCCGAGCTGGATGGCGTAGTACACGCTGAGCAGATAGCCGCTCTGCGACAGCACGCCGATCACCGCCTGCCGGGTCACGTCCCGTGCGGTGAGCCCCCGCCAGGCCCGCCGCATGACGACGGCGACGCCGACGAGCATGACGGCCAGCGGCAGGAACCGCCACATCAGGACCGTGATCGCGGACGCGCTGCCCGCGCCGAGCTTGGCCCCGATGAACCCGGAGCTCCAGCACAGGACGAAGGCGGCGGAAAGCAGGATGTTCACGACACCACAACCAGTAGACAGATCGGTTTACCCGTTCCCGTTGACTATACAGATCGGTATACTCGGATGCCATGGGTACCACCGCCGACACCCCGCACCGGATCACCATGACGCCCGCCGCCCGCCGCGCCCTGGCGGCCGCCGGCCGGCTGTTCTACGAGCGCGGCATCCACGCCGTCGGCGTCGACCTCATCGCCGCCGAGGCCGGGGTGACGAAGAAGACCCTCTACGACCGGTTCGGCTCCAAGGAGCAGATCGTCGTGGAGTACCTGGCGGACCGCGACGAGCGCTGGCGGGCCTTCCTCGGTGAGCGCCTCGACGTGGCGGGTCCGGACCCGCGGGAGCGCGTCCTGACGGTTTTCGACGCCTCACGCGCATGGGCGACGGAGAGCAGCCCCAAGGGCTGCAGCATGGTCAACGCGCACGCGGAGATCAGCGACCCCGCCCACCCGGCCCACCCGGTCATCACCGGGCAGAAGCGGTGGATGCTCGACCTGTTCACCCGCCTTGCCTCGGACCTCGCCCCGGACGGCGCCGAGGGCCTGGCCCGGGCGCTGATGCTGCTGCACGAGGGAGCACTCGTCGCCCACGGCCTCGGCATCTTCCCGGACGCCATCGCCCAGGCCCGCGAACAGGCGCGCGCACTGCTCCCGTAGCGGACAAGAGCTGGCCTACTCGCGCCCTACGGTGACGCCATGACCAGCTCCGACGGGACCGCCCCTGTCTCCTTCGCGACCGCCGCCGACCTGGACACCTGGCTGACCGCGCACCCCGCCCCGTGCTCCGGCCTGTGGGTCAAGGTCGCCAAGAAGGGCTCGGGCATCCCTTCCGTCAGCGCCGCCGACGTCAACGACGTGGCGCTGTGCCACGGGTGGATCACCGGGCAGCGCAAGGGGCTCGACGCGTCGTACTACCTCCAGCGGATCACCCCGCGGCGCCCTGGCAGCCTCTGGTCCGCGGTCAACGTCCGGCGGGTCGGGGAGCTCACCGCCGCCGGGCGGATGCGGCCCGGCGGGCTCGCGGAGGTGGCGGCCGCTCAGGCGGACGGGCGGTGGGCAGCAGCGTACGCGTCGCAGCAGGAGGCCGAGGTCCCGGAGGACCTGGCGGCGGCGCTGGAGCGGAGCCCACGGGCCGCCGCGGCCTTCGAGGCGCTGGGGCGGACGGACCGGTACCTCGTGATGCTCGGGGTGCTGCGCGCCCGGACCGCGGCCGGGCGGGCGGGGCGGGTGAGCGCGGCGGTCAGGAAGCTGGAGTCCGGCCGGTGAGGCCGGCGGAACGGGCCCGGCACCGCACGGCGCCGGGCCCGGAAAGCCGTTGGGCGGGTCAGAGTGTGGACGCCGCCGAGGCGATGGCGGAGGCGAACGTCGAGACCTCCGTGTAGACGCCGGGCGCCTCGGGCCGGGCGCAGCCCTCGCCCCAGCTGACGATGCCGACCTGGATCCAGTTGCCGGCGTTGTCCTTGCGGAACATCGGGCCGCCGGAGTCTCCCTGGCAGGTGTCGACACCGCCCGCGTCGAAGCCGGCGCAGATCTCCTCGTTCGCGACGAGGCCGCTGTAGAGGCCGCCGTAGGCCTTGCAGGCGGCGTCACCGACGAACGGCACGGTGGCCTTCAGGAGGTAGCGCTGCTGGGCACCGCCCTCGCGGTTCGCGCCCCACCCGGCGACGGTGAAGTCACCGGTGTTGTACTGCGCCGTGGTGGCGATCTTCAGGGTCGGCAGGTTGATGGGCTGGGCGAGCTTGATGAGCGCCCAGTCCTTGCCGGTGCCGTTGTAGCCGGGCGCGCGCAGCACCTTGGTGGAGCGGACCTGGACCCGGCCGCTGGTGGACTGGAGGTCGACGACCCCCGCGGTGGCCGTGATGCCGGTGTTGTTGCCGGAACTGCCCACGCAGTGCGCGGCCGTGAGCACGATCTGCTGGGTGTAGAGCGCGCCGCCGCAGCCCATGGAGAGCCGGACCATGAACGGGAACTCGCCCTGCGCGGCGCGTGTCCCGCCGACGACGGGCGACGGAGCGGCCTGCGCGGCGGAGACGGGCTGGAGGCTGGCGACCGCGAGTGCGGCTGCGCCGAGGACCGCGCATCTCTTGAGGGCCGTGAGAAGTCTCTTCAACGTGATGCCTTCCGTGGGGGGTTGACTCGGGGAGATGTGCAACCGAAGCATCCGTTTGACGAGCTCATGTCAGTAACAGGGCAAAAAAGAACGGCCCTGTGCTGGCATGGACCGGTCAAAATTGTGCTGCTGGATTATGAGAACGCCGACAGACTTCACACAAGGGGCCCGATTCGGCCATGCCGCACGGGCATGGCCCGTGCGGCATCACCGCCGGTCTCAGGCGTTCCTGATCGCCGAGATGTCGAAGTTGAGCTTGATCTTGTCGGAGACCAGGACGCCACCGGTCTCCAGCGCCGCGTTCCAGGTGAGGCCCCACTCGGAGCGCAGGATCTCCGCCTTGCCCTCGAAGCCCACGCGCTCGTTGCCGAAGGGGTCCTTCGCCGCGCCGTTGAACTCCAGGTCGATGGAGAGGGGGCGGGTGGTGCCGAGGATCGTCAGATCGCCGGTGACGCGGTAGTCACCGCCGCCGAGGGCCTCCGCCTTCGTGGAGCGGAAGGTCATGGTCGGGAACTCGTCGGTCTTGAAGAAGTCCGCGCTCTTCAGGTGACCGTCACGGTCGGCGTTGCCCGTCCCGATGCTGTCCATCACCACGTCGATGGAGGCGGTGGAGCGCGACGGGTCGGTGCCGTCGACGTGGAGTGTGCCCGTGAAGTCCTGGAAGGAGCCCTTGACGTTGGTGACCATGGCGTGCCGGGCCACGAAGCCGATCGTCGAGTGCGCGGGGTCGATCGTGTAGTCGCCGGTCAGGGCGGCCAGGTCCGGGGCGGCGGCGGTGGTCTCGGTGTCGTTGCGGCTGAAGATGCTCATGGGGTGTGCGCCTCCTGCGTGATGTTGAACGTTTAACTACATCAACGCGGCCCACCGTAGACCTATTCCGTTCAATGTTCAACATCATGGCGAGTGGGTCTTCGGATTCGCGGAGGCCGTCCCATACCGCCGCCTGGCGGCACCGGGTGGACGTGCGGTGGCGGGGTCCTGGAAGACAGGGTTCCGTTTTTAGGGACCGTATGGAGACAGACGAGTCCACGGCGGACGCACAGCGCAGGGGAGACCGCACTCGTGACACTCACCGGTTCCGGCTCGGCCCACGACCCACCGGCGGGCGCCGCCCCACACCGTTCCACACCCCCCGGGCCCGCCAGGGCGCGCGAGCACGGGCCGCCGCGGCGTCTGGACCGGCGCGTGGCTCTCGTCACCGGTGCCTCCTCGGGTATCGGGGCGGCGACGGCACGGCGCTTCGCCATGGACGGCTGGCAGTTGCTCCTCAGCGGGCGGGACCGGAACCGCCTGGAGCTGACCGCGTCCGGCACCTCGGCGGTCGTGCTGCCCGCCGACCTCGCCGCCCCGGACGGCCCGCGCCTGCTGGCCCAGTCCGCGCTGCGCACGACCGGCCGGATCGACGTCCTGGTCGCCGGGGCGGGCATCGGCTGGGCGGGCCCCTTCGCCGCCATGCCGCACACCGACATCGACCGCGTTCTGGCCCTGGACCTCAACGCCACGTTCCATCTCGTGCGTGAGGTGCTGCCCGCCATGATCGCGGCCGGACGCGGCCGCGTGGTGCTGTTCGGCTCGCTGGCGGGCTGCGTGGGCCTCCGGGAGGAAGCGGTGTACTCCGCCGCCAAGGCGGGTCTGGCCGTCTTCGCCGAGGTGCTGCGCCAGGAACTGCGCGGTACGGGCGTGGGCGTCACGCTCGTCGTGCCCGGCCCCGTCGACACGGCGTTCTACGCCCGCCGCGGCAGGCCCTACGACCGCTCCCGGCCCCGGCAGATCTCGCCCGGCTCCGTCGCCGGCGCGGTGTGGGAGGCCGTGCGCCAGGGCCGCGACGACGCCTACGTCCCCGGCTGGCTGACCCTCCCGCCCCGCGTCCGCGCCCTGGTCCCGGGGCTGTACCGGCGCCTGCTCGACCGCTTCGGCTGACCCGGCCCACACCCGACGCCGTTGCGGCAGCCGCTGCTCCCAGGCCGACCAGGTCCGCGCCACCACCCACCCGGAGGCGATCGGTCCGCCACACACCCCGCGACCGAGCCGCACACCCCACACCCCGCAACCCGGCCCGTGCACCGGCTCACGAGCACTGCCCCGAGCCGTCACCCTCTCACGGTCACTCCCTCTCCCGGTCACTCCGGCCGGATCGTCCGTTCAGGTCAGCCTCTCCCCGTGGTAGGGCATGGACATGACTCCCCAGGATCGCGTTGTCTCCCGCCTCAAGGCCCGGGCCGCCGCCGCCCTGCCCGGCCCCAGCCGCCGTGCCCTGCTGCTGGCGGCCGCGGCCCTGGCGGCGACCGGCGGTGCGATGCCCGCGCCCTCCGTCCCGGGCACTTCCGGCGCCGACCCCTACGAAACGCTCCGCAGGCGCTGGCTCGGCATCGCCCTCGGCACGGGCTACGATCCGGCCGCGGAGCCGTACGCCTCCCGCCTCGCCGAGACCGGCCGGCTCGCCCGCGACCTGCGCGCCGGCATGGCCCCGGCTGCGGACTCCCTCTGGCCCGGCCACCCCTTCGACCCGCCGGCCGGCATCACCCTCAGCTACGGCCGCCTGTGGACGATGACCCAGGCCTACGTACAGCAGGGCACCGGCTCGACCGCCGACCCCGGGATGCTCGCCGACGTCCTGCGCGGCCTCGACCACCTCGCCGCCACCGTCTACAACCCCTCCACCACCCGCTACGGCAACTGGTGGGAGTGGCAGATCGGCAGCCCGCGCCTGCTCACCGACATCACGGCCGCCCTGTACGACCGGCTGGGCGACAGCCGCGTCGCCGCGGCCTGCGCGGCCGTCGACCACTTCGTCCCCGACTCCGCCCTCGGCGACTACTCCGGCACGTCCACCGGCGCCAACCGCGTCGACCTGTGCCGCTCCGTCGCCCTGCGCGGCATCCTCGGCCGAGACCCGGACAAGATCGCCCTCGCCCGTGACGCGCTCTCCCCGGTCTTCCCCTACGTCACCCGGGGGGACGGCCTCTACGCCGACGGCTCGTTCGTCCAGCACACCTGGGTCGCCTACTCGGGCACCTATGGGCAGGTCATGCTCGACGGCCTCGGCCGGCTCTTCACCCTGCTCGCCGGGTCCGACTGGGAGGTCACCGACCCCAACCGGCAGATCATCCTCGACAGCGTCGAACGGGCCTACGCCCCGCTCATCCACGACGGGCTCGTCATGGACAGCGTCAACGGCCGGGCCATCAGCCGCGGTTACCTCACCACCGACGACCGCAAGGTCATGCGCGGCGACCACTTCCACGGTCGGCAGCTCATCGCGGCCATCGCCCTCCTCGCGGCCGGCGCGAGCCCGGCGGAACGCGACCGCTGGCACGCCCGGGTCAAGGGCTGGATCGAACGCGACACGGCCACCCCCGTCCTCACGGCACGCCAGTTCGGCGTGGCCGACCTGGCCCGGCTGCACGCGATCGCCGCCTCGCCCGTCCCGGCCGCCCCCGAACCCACCGGGCACCATCTCTTCGCCGCCATGGACCGCGCCGTCCACCGCCGCCCCGGCTTCACCGTGAACATCGCCATGGCCAGCGACCGCATCGCCCACTACGAGTGCGGCAACGGCGAGAACCCACGCGGCTGGCACACCGGCGCCGGGATGGTGAGCTGGTGGGCCGGCACGAGCGACCAGTACACGGACTGGTTCTGGCCGACCGTCGACTGGTACCGCCTGCCCGGCACCACCGTCTCCACCAAGCGCCTCGCCGACCGGGAAGGCGGCGAGTGGGGCACGGCCCGCCCGGACGCCCGCTGGGTGGGCGGCACCACCGACGGCGTGTACGCCGCCCTCGGCCAGCACCTCAAGGGCCTCGGCTCCACCCTCCAAGCCCGCAAGTCCTGGTTCTGCCTCGCGGACGCGGTGATCTGCCTGGGCGCCGGGATCAACTGCTCCGACGGCGTCCCGGTCGAGACGGTCGTCGACAACCGCAACCTCGGCGAGTCGGGCACCCAGCGCTTCGTACGGGCCGGGAACTGGGCCCACCTGGAGGACCACGGCGGCTGGGTCCTGCTCGACGGCGAGCCGCGGGTGCTGCGCGAGGACCGCACCGGAGCCTGGTCCGACATCAACACCGGCAGCACCCCGGAACGCCGCACCCGCCGCTGGCAGACCCTCTGGCTCGACCACGGCACCGACCCGGCGGACGCCACCTACGCCTACCTCCTGATGCCCGGGGCGTCCCGCCGCGCGGTCGCCCGCCGCGCCACCGACCGACACTGGCTGTCGGTTCTCGCCAACGACGCCGACCGTCAGGCCGTCAACGTGCCCTCCCTCGGCTGCATGGCCGCGAACTTCTGGCGGGCGGGCACGGCGGGCCCGCTCACCGCCTCCGCCGGGGCGAGCGTGCTGGCCGTCCGCCGGGGCCGGACCGCTACCCTCTGTGTGAGCGAACCGCCCCGCACGGGCGAGCCGCTGGAGATCACCTGGAACCGCCCGGTCCGCCGGGTCCTCCACGCGGACGAATCGGTCGACGTGCTCGCCACGGGCCGCCGGCTGCGGGTGCGCGTCACCCCGGGGGAGGCATGCGCCACGCATGTCTGTGAGGTGACTCTCGACTGACGGCCTTGTGCGACCCCTACAAGCCGCACGCCCCCTGAGCAGTCGAAAAGGCTGCACCGCGCCACGGTTCTGTTCAGGGGTACCAGGAAAACACGCCGGAGACTGTGAGGAGTCGACGGCTCGCATTCCCCGGTTGTCTTCGTAAGGTCACTACATGACCGTTTTGGATGAGGCGCCGGGTGAGCCGACCGACGCGCGTGGACGCGTGGCCGAACTGCACGAGATCCGTGCGCAGGCGGTGGCCGGCCCGAGCGAGAAGGCGACCGAGGCGCAGCACGCCAAGGGCAAGCTGACCGCGCGGGAGCGCATCGAGCTGCTCCTCGACCCGGAGTCCTTCCGTGAGGTCGAGCAGCTGCGCCGGCACCGGGCCCAGGGCTTCGGCCTGGAGACCAAGAAGCCGTACACCGACGGTGTGATCACCGGCTGGGGCACGGTGGAGGGCCGTACGGTCTTCGTCTACGCCCATGACTTCCGCATCTTCGGCGGCGCGCTGGGCGAGGCCCACGCCACGAAGATCCACAAGATCATGGACATGGCCATCGCGGCCGGTGCGCCGCTGGTCTCCCTGAACGACGGCGCGGGCGCCCGCATCCAGGAGGGCGTCTCGGCGCTCGCCGGCTACGGCGGCATCTTCCAGCGCAACACCAAGGCCTCGGGTGTCATCCCGCAGATCTCGGTGATGCTCGGCCCGTGCGCGGGTGGCGCCGCCTACAGCCCGGCGCTCACGGACTTCGTGTTCATGGTCCGCGACACCTCGCAGATGTTCATCACCGGCCCGGACGTGGTCAAGGCCGTCACCGGCGAGGAGATCACCCAGAACGGCCTGGGCGGCGCAGACGTCCACGCCGAGACCAGCGGTGTCTGCCACTTCGCCTACGACGACGAGGAGACGTGCATCGCCGAGGTGCGCTACCTCCTGTCCCTGCTCCCGCAGAACAACCGTGAGAACCCGCCCCGCGCGGAGTCCTCCGACGCGGTGGACCGCCGCTCGGACGTCCTCCTCGACCTGGTCCCGGCCGACGGCAACCGGCCCTACGACATGGCCAAGGTCATCGAGGAGATCGTCGACGACGGCGAGTACCTCGAGGTCCACGAGCGCTGGGCGCGGAACATCATCTGCGCGCTCGGCCGGATGGACGGCCAGGTCGTCGGCATCGTCGCGAACCAGCCCCAGTCGCTCGCCGGTGTCCTGGACATCGAGGCCTCCGAGAAGGCGGCCCGCTTCGTCCAGATGTGCGACGCCTTCAACATCCCGATCATCACTCTTCTGGACGTCCCCGGCTTCCTGCCGGGCGTCGACCAGGAGCACGGTGGAATCATCCGCCACGGCGCGAAGCTGCTGTACGCCTACTGCAACGCGACCGTGCCCCGGATCTCGCTGATCCTGCGCAAGGCCTACGGAGGTGCGTACATCGTCATGGACAGCCAGTCCATCGGCGCGGACCTCACCTACGCCTGGCCGACCAACGAGATCGCCGTCATGGGCGCCGAGGGTGCCGCCAACGTCATCTTCCGCCGCCAGATCGCCGACGCCGAGGACCCCGAGGCCATGCGGGCCCGCATGGTCAAGGAGTACAAGTCCGAGCTGATGCACCCGTACTACGCGGCTGAGCGCGGACTCGTCGACGACGTGATCGACCCGTCGGAAACCCGCGAGGTACTGATCAAGTCCCTGGCGATGCTCCAGACCAAGCACGCCGACCTGCCCTCCCGCAAGCACGGCAACCCTCCGCAGTAACCCGGCGGACATCTTCCTCACGGAGACTGAGACCCATGGACACCCCTGACATCCGCGTCGAGAAGGGCCACGCCGAGCCCGAGGAAGTCGCCGCCATCACGGCGATCCTCCTGGCCCGCGCCGCCGCCCGCCCCACCGACCCGACCCCGACGCACCGCGGCCGCGTCAAGGCAGGCTGGCGCCGCCTCGAACGCGAGCCCGGCTTCCGCGCCCCGCACAGCTGGCGCTGACCAACAGCTGTAAAGGAGGCCCCTCCGCACGGAGGGGCCTCTGTTTTGTCTTTTTTGGGGGCGCGGGGAACTGCGCGATCAGCCCCCACGGCCCCGCACCCGGCAATGCAACAGCCCCCGGCAGCCCAAAGGCCGCCAGGGGCTGTCCCACAGCAACTGACCTACCGAAGACGCGCCATCAACGCATGCTCCACCAGCGTGATCAGCGCCGACTTCGCATCCGCACGGTGCCGCGCATCGGTCGTGATGATCGGCGTGTCAGGCCCGATCTGAAGCGCTTCCCGCACCTCGTCCGGCGTGTACGGCTGCTGCCCGTCGAAGCCGTTGAGGGCGATGACGAACGGCAGGCCGCTGTTCTCGAAGTAGTCGACGGCCGGGAAGCAGTCGGCCAGGCGGCGCGTGTCCACCAGGACGATCGCGCCGATGGCACCGCGCACCAGGTCGTCCCACATGAACCAGAAGCGGTCCTGACCCGGCGTACCGAAGAGGTACAGGATCAGGTCCTGGTCCAGGGTGATACGGCCGAAGTCCATCGCGACCGTCGTGGTCGTCTTGTCTCCGGTGTGGGTGAGGTCGTCGATGCCGGCCGAAGCTGACGTCATGACGGCCTCGGTACGCAGCGGGTTGATCTCCGAGACGGCCCCGACGAACGTGGTCTTGCCCACGCCGAAGCCACCCGCCACCACGATCTTCGCCGAGGTGGTGGAGCGGGAAGGACCGCCGCTAGAGCTTGCGAAGTCCACTGAGCACCCTTTCGAGCAGTGTCACGTCTGGCTGGCCGCCGGCGTTCTCGTCGCCGCCGGGCTGATGGATGGCGACCAGTCCCGCCTCCGCCAAGTCGGCGACGAGGATCCTGGCCACGCCGAGAGGAATCGTGAGCAGAGCCGAGATCTCGGCTACCGACTTGATCTCCCGGCAGAGGTTGCAGATCCGCTGATGCTCGGGCAACTGACCCTGCATCTGGTGCGGCTGCGCAGTGGTGTGCACCAGCGCCTCGATGGCGAGCTGGTAACGCGGGCGGGTCCGGCCACCGGTCATGGCGTACGGACGCACCAGCGGGTTGTTCGACGCCCCGGCGGGCGCCGACTCGGGGCTGCGGCGCTGCGGCTGCACAGGCTGGATACGCGGGGCCGGCGGCTGGTCGTACGGCGACGGGCCGGGGCCCTGCGGCGCGTACGGCTGCCGGTGGCTCGGTGCGGAGGGGAAGTTGTAACGGTTGGGGTTCTGCCCACCGTCGCCCTGGCCCTGGCCCTGGGCAGGGCCGTACGACCAGTTGCCCGAAGACGAACCGCCTGGGGGTGTTGCCACTTTCTCCTCCTCCGACTGTGCCTGGCACCCATCGCTGTGGAGCCGCGTCCCAAGACCTTACGGCCATGGGACGCCAAAACGCACCGTCCGTCTGTTAGTTGAGCAGGCTCCCCTGGAGCTCCGCACGAAGGTCCGGTGTCAGGACCGTACCGGCTCGGTCCACCAGCAGCGCCATCTCGTATCCGATGAGGCCGATGTCCGCCTCGGGATGTGCGAGTACCGCGAGCGAAGAGCCGTCGGATACGGACATGATGAAGAGGAATCCCCGCTCCATCTCCACAACCGTCTGGTTCACATGGCCTCCCTCGAAGATCCGGGAGGCGCCTGCCGTCAGGGACGTCAGACCGGATGCGACGGCCGCGAGCTGGTCGGCGCGGTCGCGGGGGAAGCCTTCGGACATCGCCAGAAGGAGTCCGTCGGCGGAGACCACCACCGTGTGGGACACCCCCGGGGTGTTGTCCACGAAGTTGGTGATCAACCAGTTCAGGTTCTGTGCCGCCTGGCTCATCGGGCTCACACTAACGCTCCTGGTTGTAGGTGCTGTCAGGACCGAAGCCCTGGCCGTTCGTTTCACTGCCTGCGTTACGTCCGCGCTGTACGCCGCGACGCAGGTTGCTCAGCCTGCCCCGGACGTCCTCCGGGGCGCGGGAGACCTGTGGGCCTCCCTGGGGGGTGCTTTCGGCGGAACCCTCGATCAGATTGGCCTTGGGTACCCGCCTCGGCAGGCCGGAGGAGGTGACCCCGCCCGCCCTGGGCTTCCGGAGCTGCGAGGCCTGCTGCCAGCGCTCGTCGTTCGCCGAGCGCCAGTCGCTGTCGCCGTCGCTCTCCGGGGTGGAGGCCGGAGGCTCCTGGCTCACGTGCCGGGCGCCGCCCGTGCCGTTCGCACCGCTCGCGGCGGATCCGCGGCGGGGAAGCCCCGAGTCGGTCAGCGAGTGGGCGGCGGAGTTGGCCGGTCCCGGACGGTCGAAGCCTACGCGGTCCTGCTCGTGTCCGTCAGCGGCCTGCGCAGATTCCGTTTCCGGGGCCTGAGAAGGGTACTGGTTCTGATAGCCGTTCTGGTAGCCGTCCTGCTGCGGCCAGTCGTCCTGGTAGCGCCGCTGCTCGAAGGCGGGGAAGCTGCCGGGCACACCCGCACCCGGCGCCGAGGGCTGCTCCTGGGCCGGCTCCGCATAGGAGGGCTCCGGGTAGCCGCCGTTCGGCGAGAAGGTGTCGTTCTGCGGCAGGCCGCCGTTCGGCGCGTAGTACTGCTCGTCGTACGCAGCCCGCTGCGGCTCGTCGTACTCCGTCTGCCGCTGCTCCTCGTACGGCGCCTGCTGCTCCTCGTAGGGGGCCTGGCGGTCGTACGCGGAGGGCTGCTGCTCGGGGTAGCCGTTCCGGCCGGTGTCGTAGGCCTGGCCGGTGTCGTAGCCCTGCTGCCCGTTGTACTCGTCGCGGTACCCGGTCGCCTCGGTGGGCTCCTGGGTGTTCTGCCCGGGCAGCTCGGGGTGCTGGTGCGACTGGGCCTCCAGGGCCGCCCTGCGCTCCTCGCGCATCAGGGAGCGGCCGACGGGGTCCAGCTCGCGTATGTCGTCGGGGACGTCGGAGTAGCGGCTGTCGTCGAAGCCGAGTTCCGCCGCCGTGCGCATGGGCTGCTGGTTGAAGTTCTCGCCGCCGCCGAAGTTCTGCTCCGGGATGATCTGCGAGACGGTGAACTCGTCGCGGTCCACGTGCTGCTCGCCGCCACCGCCGTGGGTGATCGCGTCGGGCAGCATGACCAGCGAGGTCGTACCGGCCTGCTCGCCCGAGGGGCGCAGCTGGACGCGGATGCCGTGCCGGTCGGACAGCCGGCCGACCACGAACAGGCCCATGCGCTGCGAGATCGCGGCGTCCACGGTCGGCGGGTTGGCCAGCTTGTGGTTGATGTCCGCGAAGTCCTCGGCGGTGAGGCCGATGCCCTTGTCGTGGATCTCGATCATGACCCGACCGTCGGGGAGACGGGTGGCGGTCACGCGAACCTTGGTCTGCGGGGAGGAGAACGTCGTGGCGTTCTCCAGCAGCTCGGCGAGCAGGTGCACGAGGTCGGTCACGGCGCGGCCGTGGATCTCGGCCTCCGGGACGCCGGAGAGCTCGATGCGCTCGTACTGCTCCACCTCGGAGGAGGCGGCGCGCAACACGTCGACCAGCGGCACCGGCTGGTCCCAGCGGCGGCCGGGCTCCTCGCCGGCGAGGACGAGGAGGTTCTCGCCGTTGCGGCGCATACGGGTCGCGAGGTGGTCCAGCCTGAAGAGGTTCTCCAGCTGGTCCGGGTCGGCCTCGTTGTTCTCCAGGTCGGTGATCAGGGTCAGCTGGCCCTCGATCAGCGACTGGTTGCGGCGCGAGAGGTTGGTGAAGATCGCGTTGATGTTGCCCCGCAGCAGGGCCTGCTCGGCGGCGAGCCGGACGGCCTCGCGGTGGACCTGGTCGAAGGCGCGGGCCACCTCGCCGATCTCGTCCGTGGTGGAGATCGGGATGGCCTGGACACGGGTGTCGACCCGGCCGGGGTCGGTGCGCGAGAGCTGGTCGACCAGCATCGGCAGGCGCTGCTCGGCGATACCGAAGGCGGCGTTGCGCAGCTGGCGCATCGAGCGGCTCATCTGGCGGGCCACCGCGCCGGCCAGGATGAAGGCGAGGAGCAGGGCGACCACGACGGCGGCACCGGTGATGTAGGCGTCCTGCTGGGCGCCGTCCGCGATGTCGGAGGCTTCGCTCACGGCCTTGTCGGCCATGTCCGTCTCGATCTTCTCGTACGCGTTGAACTTGAGCGTGTTGACCGCCCACCAGTTCTCCGCGGTGATGCCCTTCTCGGCGAGCGCGGCACGGGCGCTCGGGTCCGTGCTCTGCAGCGTCGCGACGGCCGTGACCATCGTCGTCGGGTTGGACGGCGGGGCGACGTAGTCCGGGTTCTTGGCCTTGGCCTCCCGGGCCATCGCGGCACCGTCGGCCTTGATCCTGGTCTCGGCCGTCTGGAGCTTGGCCGCGTCCTGCTCGGTGCCACCGCCGATGTACTCGCCGATGGCGATGCGCTCGAGGTAGGCGTACGAGGACAGGGCGATGCGCTGGCTGGCCAGGTTGCCGTCGTCCGGGCCCGGCTTGACCAGGATGTGCATGCCGATGGAGCGCTGCAGCGACAGGGCCGCCTTGGTGAGCTCCATGGCGTACACGGTCCGGCCGTAGCTGGTGATGTTGCCGGTGCCGAGGCCCAGCTCGTTGGCGAACTCCGTCAGCGGGTGGGCTACCTCGACGTAGCCCTCCTCGGTCTGCACGCCCTTGAGCTTGGAGGTGTACGCGACCTGGCGCAGCGTCTGCAGCTTGGGCTCCGCCTTGCGGAAGAGATCCAGCCGGCGCTCCAGGCCGGGCTTGGCCGGCATGTTCTGGGCCGCGGCGTCGAAGGCGTCGGCCGCCTGGTCGGTGGCCTTGCGGACCTGGGTGACGGTCGCCTTGTCCTGGGCGGTCTGGGCGCTGCCCTTCAGCAGGGGCGCCGCGGAGGCGTCACGCTCGTTGTAGAGGGCGTTGGCGTAGAGGAGGGAGGCCCGCACCAGACGCGCGGTGCTCTCCGCGTCCTCGGCCTCCTGCCAGGTGTTGATCGAGCTCTTCACCTGGAAGCCGCCCATGACGAGGCCGACCAGCACGGGTATGAGCAGGATCGCGTTGAGCCTGGTCGCCACGCGCCAGTTGCGCGGGGAGAGACGGCCACCGCTCTGGGCGGGCGCGGCCGTCGGCTCCGAACCGGGCACGGGGGCGGGCGCCGCTGTGCGCGGCGGCGGGGTGAAGTTGCCCCGGGCCGACGGCTCGGGACTGTTCTTGCTTCGCCTCACTCGACCAACAACCTCTCGGCGGTCGGCACCAACGTTGTGCCGCAGTGTCTCAGAGCCCAACACGCCACTCGACTGACGAGTACGTCATTGACTATTGGGCAGTTCAGGCATTCCAGCACGACGACCTGCGCTCTTCCAAACAGTCCTGGGGGCGGATTCCCGGGGATGTAAGCCCCAGATAAAACGGTCATAAAGAGCGAGCCCCGCCAAAAGGCGGGGCGATTGTGCGCGCAGCGAGACCGAATGTGCGCGACGCGTGGCCGTACCACCCGATTCCTCTGCCGAAACGTTATGAACACCTTGGCCGACCGTGTCAAAGGACACAGTCGGCTCCGGTGCATCTACGACAACTGCCGTATGGCGCTTCTGAATTGATGTGTTACCGCAGCCGTGCCATCAGAGCGTGCTCGACCAGCGTGATCAGCGCGCTCTTGGCGTCGGCCCGGTGCCGGGCGTCCGTCGTGATGATCGGGGCGTCCGGCCCGATCTGGAGCGCCTCACGGACCTCGTCCGGTGTGTAGGGCTGCTGGCCGTCGAAGCCGTTCAGGGCGATGACGAACGGCAGGCCGCTGTTCTCGAAGTAGTCGACGGCCGGGAAGCAGTCGGCCAGGCGCCGGGTGTCCACGAGCACCACCGCGCCGATCGCGCCGCGCACCAGGTCGTCCCACATGAACCAGAAGCGGTCCTGGCCCGGCGTACCGAAGAGGTACAGGATCAGGTCCTGGTCCAGGGTGATACGGCCGAAGTCCATGGCCACCGTGGTGGTGGTCTTGTCCCCGGTGTGGGTGAGGTCGTCGATCCCCGCGCTGGCGGAGGTCATCACGGCCTCCGTGCGCAGCGGGTTGATCTCCGAGACGGCGCCGACGAACGTGGTCTTGCCCACGCCGAAGCCGCCCGCCACCACGATCTTCGCGGACGTGGTGGAACGACCCGCGTCAGAGCTTGCGAAGTCCACTGAGCACCCTTTCGAGCAGTGTCACGTCCGGCGCGCCGGTGGCGTCGTCGCCGCCCGGCTGGTGGATCGCGACGAGACCGGCCTCGGCGAGGTCCGCGACCAGGATCCGGGCCACCCCCAGCGGCATGTTGAGCAGTGCCGAGACCTCGGCCACCGACTTGACCTCGCGGCACAGGTGGCAGATGCGCTGGTGCTCCGGGAGGAGCGCCATGAGTGCGGCCGGGTCGGCGGTCGTGCTGATCAGTGCCTCGATGGCCAGTTGATAGCGCGGCCGCGTCCGGCCGCCGGTCATGGCGTAAGGCCGAACCAGCGGCTGGTCGCCCTCGTCCTCGTACGGCTCCGCGTACGGATCATGAGAGGCGGGGGGCGGGGTCATGGGTCCTCCGGTCGGGACAGCAAGTCGGTCAGTCGAGCCGTCTGACGAGGCCTGTGTGGGGTGTGTGGCGGCCGGACGGTGATGTGGTGAGACGGGTGGTGCCGGGGCCGATCAATGCAGCAGACTGCCTTGGAGCTCAGCTCGCAGGTCGGGGGTGAGGACCGCGCCCGCGCGGTCGACCAGGAGCGCCATCTCGTAGCCGACGAGGCCGATGTCGCAGTCGGGGTGGGCGAGGACGGCGAGCGACGAGCCGTCGGACACGGACATGAGGAACAGGAATCCGCGCTCCATCTCCACGACCGTCTGCGCGACGCTGCCCCCCTCGAAGATCCGCGAGGCGCCCGCCGTCAGGGACGTCAGGCCGGAGGCGACGGCCGCGAGCTGGTCCGCGCGGTCGCGCGGGAAGCCCTCCGACATCGCCAGGAGGAGACCGTCGGCGGACACGACGACGGTGTGGGACACCCCGGGGGTGTTGTCCACGAAGTTGGTGATCAACCAGTTGAGGTTCTGTGCCGCCTGGCTCATCGGACTCAACTAACGCTCCTGCTGGTGAGAGGGCCGAGGGAAGCTGCCGGTCTGTGCCGACCCGGCCTGACGACCCTGTGCTATACCCCGACGGAGATTGGTCAGCCGGCCGCGCACGTCATCGGGGGCGCGCGAGATCTGCGGACCGCTCTGCTGCGGTTGCTGCTGAGCCGTGCCCGGGACGAGGTTCGCCCGGGGCACCCGGCGAGGCAGGCCTGAGGTGGTGACACCACCCGCGGCGGGCTGGCGGACGCGCTCGGCCTGCCGGACGAGGTCGTCGTTCGGCGAGCTGCGCCAGCCGGTGGGGGCGGACCGCTGCGGACCGGTGGGTCCCTGCGGCTGCTGCGGGGCCGGAGCCGAGCCGTTGCTCTGCGGCTGCTGCTCCTGCTGGTCCTGTTGCGCCTGCTGTTCCTGCTGACCGCCGTGGAACCAGTTGGTCTCCAGCGTGTCGTACAGCGGGGTGCGCCCGTCGCCCGGACCGGACGCCGGCGGCAGGGCCTCGGGCTCCTGCCGGGCCGGCCGCGCCTGCGGGGCGGGCGGACGCGGGGCGCCGAAGTCGGCATCGCCGCGGGCGCCGTTGACCTGCGGCCGCTCGTACTGGCCCCGGCCCGTCGGGTCGGCCGGCGTGGCCGGTCCCGGGAGGGTGTGCCGTCCGGAGCCGTTGTCCTGGCGCGGCGCGGGGTACTGGCCCGTCGAGCCGTCGTCCTGCCGGGATGCCGGGTACTGGCCGGTGGCGTTGCTGTCCTGGCGCGGCGCGGGGTACTGGCCCGTGGAGCCGTTGTCCTGGCGAGGCGCGGGGTACTGGCCCGTCGAGCCGTTGTCGTAGGACTGCGGAGCCGGGTACTGGCCCGTCGAGGGCGACGGGTCGCGGCGGCCGGACGGGGCACCGAAGACGTCCGGGCGGACGAACTGGCCCGAGCCCTGCTGCCCGTTCGCGTCCGAGGTGCCGAACGAGTCCGTGTGCTGGGGACCGCCCGTGCCGAAGTCGGCCGCGGAGCCGGGGCCCTGCCGGTCGTCGTCACGCGGCACGGCCGGGATCTCCGCCGTCGCGCCCGGGCCCTGCCGGTCGTCGATCCGCGGCATGGGAGAGGTGCGGGAGACGTCCGGCTCCTCGTGACCGCGCGGCGCGTCCAGCGAGGCACGCGGCACCGGCGGCTGGGCGTTCTCGTCGCTCCAGCTCGGCCCGCGCGACTGCGCGTCACCGCCGGGCAGTTCGGCCCGCGGACCGCCACGCGGCGGCAGCTGCGGCCGACGGCCCTGGCCCTGCTCGGCGTTGCCGCCCGGGCGCTGCGGGTTCCTGCCGCCGCCGAAGGCGTCCTGCAGTCCGTTCGTACCCGCCGCCTGAAGGCCCTGCGGGGCACCCGGCGCCTGCTGCCCGAACCCGGCACCGGCGGCCGGAGCCGGACGGCCCTGCGGGGGCGAGGGGGGAGCACCCTGGTCGAACAGCGACGGGGACTTCTCGGGACCCTGCGGTCCACGCGCACCACCCGGCGCACCCGGACGGCCACCGTCCCCGTCCCGCCCGGGCAGCGCGGCCCGCGGGCCCTGACCGGCACTCAGCCGGCCACCGCCGGACGGCGCACCGCCGCCGAAGCCGCCACCGGACGGACCGGCACCGAGGGCGCCGGTGCCCTGGCCGGCACCGGCCGTACGCCGGGCCGCCGCCGCACCGGCCGCGGCCTGCGCGGCGGCCGGGCCGCCACCGCCGAGCGGCGGCTGGCCGGGCTGCTTGGGCTGGGGCTTCTTGCCGCCCTGGGCGACGTCGACGGGCAGCATGACCAGCGCGGTCGTACCACCGGAGTCGGACGGGCGCAGCTGGATGCGGATGCCGTGGCGCTGCGACAGCCGGCCGACCACGAACAGACCCATGCGGCGGGAGACGGAGACGTCCACGGTCGGGGGAGAGGCGAGCCGCTCGTTGATCGCCGCCAGGTCCTCCGGCGACAGGCCGATACCGGTGTCGTGGATCTCGATCAGCACCCGGCCGTCGGGCAGGGCATGACCGGTGACCTTGACCTTGGTCTGCGGCGAGGAGAACGAGGTGGCGTTCTCCAGCAGCTCTGCGAGCAGGTGCACGAGGTCGTTGACGACCCGGCCGGCCACTTCGGTGGTCGGCACGGCGGCCAGCTCGATGCGCTCGTACTGCTCCACCTCGGACGCGGCGGCGCGGAGCACGTCGACCAGCGGGACCGGGCGGGTCCAGCGACGGCCGGGCTCCTCACCCGCGAGGACGAGGAGGTTCTCACCGTTACGGCGCATACGCGTCGCGAGGTGGTCGAGCTTGAACAGCGAGGACAGCTGGTCCGGGTCGGCCTCGCGGGACTCCAGCTCGGAGATGAGCGAGAGCTGGCGCTGGATCAGACCCTGGGAGCGGCGCGAGAGGTTGGTGAACATCGCGTTGACGTTGCCCCGCAGCAGGGCCTGCTCGGCGGCGAGCCGGACCGCCTCGCGGTGCACGTCGTCGAAGGCCGCGGCCACCCGGCCGATCTCGTCCCGGGAGTGCACACCGACCGACTCCACGGACGTGTCGACGTCCTGCGGGTCGGACTCGGACAGCTGCTTGACCAGCTCGGGCAGACGGTCGGAGGCGACCTTCGTCGCGGTCTCCTCCAGGCGGCGCAGCGAGCGGATCATGGAGCGGGCCACGACGAACGCGCCGACCAGCGACACACCGAGCACGATCAGGATCAGCGCACCGGAGATGATCGCGTCGCGCTCGGTGGCGCTGCGCAGCTCGCGGGCCTTCTGTTCCATCTCCTCGAGCAGGGTGTGCTCGATGTTCTTCATCTGCTGGATCTTGGTGGAGCTGTCGTCCAGCCAGTCGCGGTAGGACCGCTTGTCCTGCTGTGCCAGGCCGCTCGCGGAGACCAGGGCGCGGCCCGCGTAGGTGTCCGTGGCCTTGATCGTGGAGTTGCCGCCGTCCTCGATGGGCTTCAG
The DNA here is from genome assembly GCF_040612515.1 of Streptomyces sp. NPDC006372. Lineage (NCBI taxonomy): Bacteria > Bacillati > Actinomycetota > Actinomycetes > Kitasatosporales > Streptomycetaceae > Streptomyces > Streptomyces sp. NPDC006372. The sequence continues at coordinate 145,598 of NZ_JBEXQJ010000014.1, forward strand.
CAGCTCGGCGGCGGAGTCCTCGCCGTAGATGCTCTTGAAGCTGCGGATCTCGGACTTCTGGCTCTCCAGGGCGGACTCGGCGTAGAGCCGGTCGTTCGGCGAGAGCTTGCCGGTGGTGGTGTTGCTCGCGGGCAGCGCCGCCGCGAGGGCCGCGCGCTGGATCGAGGAGTACTCCTTGGCGGAGGAGAAGGCCGCGAGCGCACGCGTGCGCTGGATCATGTCCGGGTTGCTGGTCGCCTCGGCCATGTCCTGGGAGAGGTCGACCAGGTTCTCGATCAGACGGTGGTACGCCTCGATCGTCTGCGTGGAGTTGTCCTCGGAGGCGTAGGCGCTCTTGCGGATCTGCTCGAGGTCGCCCAGCTCGCCGGCGAGCTGGACGAGGTACTCGCGGACGCCCTTGAGGTTGCCGTCCTTGCTGGCGCCGTCGATCTGCTCGGAGCTGTCGAGGAAGTTCTTCCGCGCCCGGTCGGTCTTCTCGCGCAGACCCTTGACCGTGAAGTCGGTCGCCTTGCCGCCGTGCGCCAGCGGGCCGGCCGACTGGTCGCGCTCCTCCTGGAGGGCGGCGGACAGCTCGGTGGCCTGCTTGGTCATGTCCGTCAGCAGCTTCATGTTGTCGAGCTGCTGGATGTCGTCCATGGACTGGTTGATACGCAGCGCGCCCAGCGAGGTGGCCGCGACCACCGGCAGCGCGAGCAGCGAGACCAGGCGGGTGGAGATGCGCCAGTTGCGCAGGGCTATTCGCGGACCGGGGCCGGTGGGGCCCGTCGGCGGTTTCAGCGCCGGGGCCGGGCTCGCGGGCCCCGAGGGGGCCGACGCGCCGGGGCGCCCGGAGCGCTCACCGCTGTCACCGGCGGGGCCCGGGTTCTGGGCGTGCTGGGGCGAGGGGCCGCCATTCATGGGGCCAGTCCCGCCGTGCGGCTCCGGCTCCGCCGAAGCGTTGCCATCCCTCTTGAAACGTCCCTGCACTAGCGTCGCAACCTCTGGACCAGGCACCCCGTCGGATGAACGGCGGGGCACGGTGTCGGCGTTCTGGGGACGCCCTGAGTACGCCCCCGTGGTGGTCGTGAGTGACCGGCGCTGGCTCCCCCTTCTCGCCGCCACTCGGCGCGTCTGTGCGCCCCCTGTGCGCCGGCTCGATCCCTGCGGCGGTCCGTGAGATTCCAGCACAGCACAGGATCTCCAACAAGGCCCGTAGGCCAGGCCGTGACATAGGTGACACCACGTGAGGGCCGGATCACCGGACGTAGAAAGTGAGTTCACCCATTTCGGGCGTAAACCCGCGAGTCGCGGGGCCGCTGCGGGTGTCCCAGTCGCCATGATCAGGAGCGGAATGGTGGCTTCAGTGGGTCAATGTCCGTTTCGGTGGGCCAGATGGCCGGTCCGGATTGACCGATTCGCCCCCTGATTCGTGAGAAAACTCACATGCCGATCATGCTCTCCTCGCGATTGCGCCGGGAATCCCATGTTTAGCCTGACGCTTTACAGAGTTGGCAAAACCGACAACCCGCGCCCGTCCGGGGCCCCACGTGCCCTTCGGGCGCCCGTCACAGAACAGGGTCAAGTAAACAGTGAAGACGACGACGATGTTCCACAAGATCGCCAACCCGCGACGCACGACGCTGGCTCACCTGGACGACGCCGGCGAACTGCAGACGCCGGAACAGCCGGAGCACAACGTCGAACTTCCCACCCAGACCGCCAACCCCAAGCGCACCGTCCTCGTCGACGTCCCCGTCGCGGCCGCCGCGGCCGCGGAGTGACACCAGGTAGTACGCGCACCGGCCGCCGGATACTCAGGGCGGCGGGACACGAAGATCGAGGGGCGTCCCCCCGGAGGCGGAGGACGCCCCTTCTCCATGCGCGCGGTGGGGACACCTCCCCGCGTTAGCCTGGAGCGTCAGACTCCAGCCGCTTCAGTCAAGGGGCCAAGCAAGCCGTGCGCATCGCCAGGTTCTCCATCGACGGGAACGTCGCCTTCGGCGCCATCGAGGGCGAGAAGCAGGACGAACTCGTCCTGGACATCATCAAGGGCATCCCGTTCGCGGACTTCGAGCTCTCCGGCACGAAGGTCCCGCTGAACAAGGTCAGGCTCCTGCCGCCGGTGCTCCCCAACAAGGTCGTGGCCTTCGGCCGCAACTACAGCGAGCACGCGCGCGAGCTGGGCAACGAGGTGCCCGACACCCCGTTCGCCTTCTTCAAGCCGTCCACCTCGGTGATCGGCCCCGGCGACGAGATCCAGTACCCCTCCTTCTCCGAGGAACTGCACCACGAGGCCGAGCTCGCCGTGGTCATCGGCCGGATGTGCCGTGAGGTCCCGCGCGAGCGCGTCCAGGACGTGATCTTCGGCTACACCTGCGCCAACGACATCACCGCCCGCGACGTCCAGAAGCGCGAGAAGCAGTGGGCGCGCGCCAAGGGCTTCGACACCTCCTGCCCGCTCGGTCCCTGGGTCGAGACGGACCTGGACGCCGGTGACCTGACCATCCAGCTCACGGTCAACGGCCTGCAGCGCCAGCTGGGCCGCACCAGCGAGATGATCCACTCCGTCGAGGACCTGATCGTCAACATCTCCGAGGCCATGACGCTGCTCCCCGGCGACGTGATCCTCACGGGTACCCCGGCTGGGGTCGGCCCCCTCAACGTCGGCGACGAGGTCGCCGTCACCATCGAAGGCATCGGCACTCTCACCAACAAGGTTGTCAAGCGTGGCTAGCGCACCCGTACGCGTCCGTTTCTGTCCGTCGCCCACCGGCAACCCCCACGTGGGCCTGGTCCGCACCGCCCTGTTCAACTGGGCGTTCGCCAAGCACCACCAGGGCACGCTGGTCTTCCGCATCGAGGACACCGACGCGGCCCGCGACTCCGAGGAGTCCTACACCCAGCTGCTCGACTCGATGCGCTGGCTGGGCTTCGACTGGGACGAGGGCCCCGAGGTCGGCGGCCCGCACGCGCCGTACCGCCAGTCGCAGCGCATGGACCTGTACAAGGACGTCGCGGCGAAGCTCCTGGACGCCGGCCACGCCTACCACTGCTACTGCTCCCAGGACGAGCTGGACACCCGCCGCGAGGCCGCCCGCGCCGCCGGCAAGCCCTCCGGCTACGACGGCCACTGCCGTGACCTGACCGACGCCCAGGTCGAGGAGTACAAGGCCCAGGGCCGGGAGCCGATCGTCCGCTTCCGGATGCCCGACGAGACGATCACCTTCACCGACCTGGTCCGCGGCGAACTGACCTTCACCCCGGAGAACGTTCCGGACTACGGCATCGTCCGTGCCAACGGCGCCCCGCTGTACACGCTGGTCAACCCGGTCGACGACGCCCTGATGGAGATCACCCACGTCCTGCGCGGCGAGGACCTGCTCTCCTCCACCCCCCGCCAGATCGCCCTGTACAAGGCGCTGATCGAGCTGGGCATCGCCCAGCAGGTTCCCGCCTTCGGCCACCTGCCGTACGTCATGGGCGAGGGCAACAAGAAGCTCTCCAAGCGGGACCCGCAGTCCTCCCTCAACCTCTACCGGGAGCGCGGCTTCCTTCCCGAGGGCCTGCTGAACTACCTCTCGCTGCTCGGCTGGTCCCTCTCGGCCGACCAGGACGTCTTCGGCATCGACGAGATGACCGCGGCGTTCGAGATCTCCGACGTGAACCCGAACCCGGCCCGCTTCGACCTGAAGAAGTGCGAGGCCATCAACGGCGACCACATCCGGCTGCTCGATGTGAAGGACTTCACCGAGCGCTGCCGCCCATGGCTCCAGGCCCCGTTCGCCCCCTGGGCCCCGGAGGCCTTCGACGAGGCCAAGTGGCAGGCCATCGCCCCGCACGCGCAGACCCGCCTCAAGGTTCTGTCGGAGATCACGGACAACGTCGACTTCCTGTTCCTGCCGGAGCCGGTGGCGGACGAGGCCAGCTGGACCAAGGCCATGAAGGAGGGCTCGGACGCCCTGCTGCGCACCGCCCGCGAGAAGCTGGAGGCGGCCGACTGGACCTCGGCGGACTCCCTGAAGGAGGCCGTCCTGGCCGCCGGCGAGGCCCACGGTCTCAAGCTCGGCAAGGCGCAGGCCCCCGTCCGTGTCGCCGTCACCGGCCGCACGGTCGGTCTGCCACTGTTCGAGTCCCTGGAGGTCCTGGGCAAGGAGACCACCCTGGCCCGGATCGACGCGGCCCTGCGGAAGCTGGCCGCGTAACGCGCGACATCGCACACCACGAGGGCGGCGCCCGGACCGGGCGCCGCCCTCGTGGCGTCCGCCCGGCCGTCACCCGGAGTTCACCCTTCCGGCCAACCCCCGTCCCTTGAGGGGACGTTGGATCCCCCGTGTGCACACGGAGCATGTGCGATCTGGACCGGGGGAGGCAACATGAGCCGTTCACGAAGACTCGTCCACGCGGCCGCCGGCGGTGATCGGCAAGTCGTTCCCCTGACCGCCGGTGTGGCAGCTGAACAAGCCGTTTACCTGCACCCTGACCCTGACCACCGACACCGGCGCCGCGGCTTTGTCCGGCGGCTCACCGCCCACCCCCGAGACGACCAGGGTCCGGACCTCACCCTCACCGGCACCATGACCCTGGGCTGAGCACGGGATGCGGTGGGTACGGTCGCATCATGAGCATCCAAGCCGTGGTCTGGGACGTCGACGACACCCTCTTCGACTACACCAGCGCCGACCGCCTCGGCATGAGCGCCCACCTGACGACCGAGGGCCTGCTCGACGACTACGCCACCGTCGAGCAGGCCCTCACCCGCTGGCGGGAGATCACCGACCTGCAGTGGGCGCGCTTCGCGGCCGGGGAGGCCACCTTCGAGGCCCAGCGGCGTGACCGCGTACGGGTGTTCCTGGGCCGGGAGCTGACCGACGCCGAGGCCGATGAGTGGTTCCGGCGCTACCGCGCGCACTACGAGGCGGTCTGGACCCTCTTCCCGGACGTCCTGCCTGTCCTCGACGCCCTCGCCGCCAGCCACCGGCACGCCGTGCTGTCCAACTCCAGCATCCACGTCCAGGACCACAAGCTGCGCGTCCTCGGTGTCCACGACCGCTTCGAGGCCATCGTGTGCGCGGCTGAGCTCGGCGTCTCCAAACCGGAGGCCGGCGCCTTCCACGCCGTCTGCGAGGCCCTCGGCCTCGCTCCGCACCAGGTCGCCTACGTCGGCGACCACCCGGAGATCGACGGGCGTGGTGCGGCGGACGCGGGGCTGCTGTCGGTCTGGATCGACCGCGGCGGCGCGTACGCCACGATCGAGCCGCCGGTCGGGCCGCACCGCATCGCCTCCCTCGCCGAACTGCCCTCATTGCTCGGCACGGATAGTCGTTTTGGAGCCCCGTCCACCTTCAGGTAATGTTCTTCCTGCGCCGCGGGGAGCGGGCCGGAAGGCAGGATCCCCCAGGCGCACAACTAGAACAAGAACCCCTCAGGGGCTTGCGTTCCAGTGGCCTATGGTGTAATTGGCAGCACGACTGATTCTGGTTCAGTTAGTCTTGGTTCGAGTCCAGGTAGGCCAGCTCGCAGAGCTTATCTGCAAGGCCCCCGTTGTGTAGCGGCCTAGCACGCCGCCCTCTCAAGGCGGTAGCGCCGGTTCGAATCCGGTCGGGGGTACTGGTTCCGAAAGGTCGACGATCATCTCGGAACTGCTAGGGCCCCCGTTGTGTAGCGGCCTAGCACGCCGCCCTCTCAAGGCGGTAGCGCCGGTTCGAATCCGGTCGGGGGTACTGACTGGTCTAAACCACATTGGTCTATGGTGTAATTGGCAGCACGACTGATTCTGGTTCAGTTAGTCTTGGTTCGAGTCCAGGTAGACCAGCTCGGACCTGCGGAAACGCAGGCTCCACGCCCCCGTTGTGTAGCGGCCTAGCACGCCGCCCTCTCAAGGCGGTAGCGCCGGTTCGAATCCGGTCGGGGGTACACACAGCGAGAGGCCCCTCACTTCGGTGAGGGGCCTCTCGCGTATGCCCCGGGAGCGCGGGGAACTGCGCGAACAGCCACTGAAGGCCCGCACTCGACGACGAAACCGCCCCTGTCACGGCGCTGAGTCGGGGAAAGCCTGCCGCGGCGTTGAGGCCGGCCTTCCCCAAAAACGTCCCGCCGGTTCAGCCGGTGCGCCGCAACGCCTCGGAGAGCCGCCCGGCGGCGTCGATCACAGCCTGTGCGTGCATCCGCCCCGGGTGCCGAGTGAGGCGCTCGATGGGCCCCGACACCGACACGGCGGCGACCACACGGTTCGACGGCCCCCGCACCGGCGCGGAGACGGACGCGACACCGGGCTCGCGCTCGCCGATCGACTGGGCCCAGCCCCGGCGCCGTACACCGGACAGCGCCGTCGCCGTGAAGCGGGCACCTTGGAGGCCGCGGTGCAGCCGCTCCGGCTCCTCCCAGGCCATGAGGATCTGAGCCGAGGAGCCCGCCTTCATCGTGAGCGTCGAACCGACCGGGACCGTGTCCCTCAGGCCGGACAGGCGCTCCGCCGCGGCGACGCAGATGCGCATGTCGCCCTGGCGGCGGTAGAGCTGCGCGCTCTCGCCCGTGATGTCACGAAGGTGCGTGAGGACCGGGCCGGCGGTGGCGAGGAGACGGTCCTCACCCGCGGCCGCGGCCAGTTCCGCGAGACGGGGGCCGAGAATGAAACGGCCCTGCATGTCGCGCGCCACCATGCGGTGGTGTTCCAGCGCCACGGCCAGGCGGTGGGCCGTGGGTCGTGCCAGTCCGGTGGCACCGACCAGACCCGCGAGGGTGGCCGGACCGGACTCCAGAGCGCTCAGGACGAGGGCCGCCTTGTCCAGAACGCCGACGCCGCTACTGTTGTCCATGAAACGATACTCGCGTCTCACTCTGTGAAACGCAAGTTCAATTTTCCGTGGAACCCGCCACTCTGGAAGACACGAAGTCACAACGGCCCGTGACGTACGGGCCTGGCGGCGGATGCCCGGAATCCGGGGCAGGGGCCCGCCTCCTCAAGATCTCTAGTTGGGCCGTCGGATCGTCGTCGGCCGGAGGGAACAGCGATGGGTAGGACACTCGCGGAGAAAGTCTGGGACGACCATGTCGTCCGGCGCGCGGAGGGCGAGCCCGACCTTCTCTTCATCGATCTGCACCTGCTGCACGAGGTGACCAGCCCGCAGGCCTTCGACGGGCTGCGCAAGAGCGGCCGCAAGGTCCGGCGCCTCGACCTCACCATCGCCACCGAGGACCACAACACCCCCACCCTCGACATCGACAAGCCCATCGCCGACCCGGTCTCCCGGGTCCAGCTGGAGACGCTGCGCAAGAACGCCGCCGACTTCGGCGTGCGCCTGCACCCGCTGGGCGACGTCGAGCAGGGCGTCGTGCACGTCGTCGGCCCGCAGCTGGGCCTGACCCAGCCCGGCACCACCGTCGTCTGCGGCGACTCGCACACCTCCACGCACGGCGCCTTCGGCGCGCTGGCGTTCGGCATCGGCACCTCTCAGGTGGAGCACGTGCTGGCCACCCAGACGCTGCCGATGTCCCGCCCGAAGACCATGGCGATCACGGTCAACGGCGAACTGCCCGAGGGCGTCACCGCCAAGGACCTGATCCTCGCGATCATCGCGAAGATCGGCACCGGCGGCGGCCAGGGCTACGTCCTGGAGTACCGCGGCGAGGCCATCGAGAAGCTCTCGATGGAAGCCCGCATGACCATCTGCAACATGTCGATCGAGGCCGGCGCCCGCGCGGGCATGATCGCCCCGGACGAGACCACCTTCGCCTACCTCCAGGGCCGCCCGCACGCCCCCGAGGGCGCGGACTGGGACGCCGCCGTCGAGTACTGGAAGACCCTCAGGACGGACGAGGACGCCGAGTTCGACGCCGAGGTCGTCATCGACGCCGCCGAGCTGTCCCCGTTCGTCACCTGGGGCACCAACCCGGGCCAGGGCGCACCGCTTTCGGCGTCCGTCCCCGACCCTGCTTCGTACGAAGACGCATCGGAGCGCTACGCCGCCGAAAAGGCCCTGGAGTACATGGGGTTGGAGGCCGGGCAGCCGCTGCGCTCCATCAAGGTGGACACCGTCTTCGTAGGCTCCTGCACCAACGGCCGTATCGAGGACCTGCGCGCCGCCGCCGAGCTGCTGCAGGGCCGCAAAGTCGCCGACGGAGTACGGATGCTGGTCGTCCCCGGTTCCGCGCGGGTCGGTCTGCAGGCCGTCTCCGAGGGCCTGGACGTCGTCTTCAAGGACGCCGGCGCCGAATGGCGGCACGCGGGCTGCTCGATGTGCCTGGGCATGAACCCCGACCAGCTGGCCCCGGGTGAGCGCTCCGCGTCCACCTCCAACCGCAACTTCGAGGGCCGGCAGGGCAAGGGCGGTCGTACGCACCTGGTGTCCCCGCAGGTCGCGGCCGCGACCGCCGTCCTGGGGCACCTGGCCTCCCCGGCCGACCTGTCCGCCGCCGACACCCGTACGCCCGCTGGAGTCTGAGAATCATGGAAGCCTTCACCACCCACACCGGCCGGGCCGTCCCGCTGCGCCGCAGCAACGTGGACACCGACCAGATCATCCCCGCCCACTGGCTCAAGAAGGTCACGCGGGACGGGTTCGAGGACGGGCTGTTCGAGGCCTGGCGCAAGGACGCTTCGTTCGTGCTCAACCAGCCCGAGCGGGAGGGTGCGACCGTCCTGGTCGCCGGCCCCGACTTCGGCACCGGCTCCTCCCGGGAGCACGCCGTCTGGGCGCTGCAGAACTACGGCTTCAAGGCCGTGATCTCCTCCCGCTTCGCCGACATCTTCCGCGGCAACTCGCTCAAGAACGGCCTGCTCACGGTTGTTCTGGAGCAGAAGACCGTGGACGCGCTGTGGGAGCTCACCGAGAAGGACCCGCAGGCCGAGATCACCGTCGACCTGGAGCGCCGCGAGGTGCGCGCCGAGGGCATCACCGCCTCCTTCGAGCTGGACGAGAACTCCCGCTGGCGGCTGCTGAACGGCCTCGACGACATCTCGATCACCCTCCAGAACGAGGCGGACATCGCCGCGTACGAGGCGAAGCGCCCCACGTTCAAGCCGCAGACCCTCCAGATCTGATCCGGAGCACGTCCGGCCGCCCCTGAACAAGGCGACTTTCGGCCACCGCAACACCCCTCTGTACCCCCGATCAGCCCGATCGGGGGTACAGCCGTGTCTGCACCCGAACGGCCCTGCCCGAGCTGGGCCGAGTTGTCAACTTCCCACGTTATGCCGGTGGTTGTTGGGGTACGCGAGATGTACAGCCGCGACTTCCGCGTGTGCCCGGAAGGCCGTTTGAGGCGGCAGTTGTCCCCTGGGCAGGCGACAACTCGCCCCAGATGGCACAATCTGTGCATGGAACACGACGGCCAACTCGAGCTCTATACGGCAGTCGCGGGCCAACTCAAGGAAGCGCATGCAAGGGTGCGCGCACTGCAAGTCCCGGAGGGCGTACGGATGGCGCTGACCCGGAAGCTGCTGGTCATTACGGCCGCGGCCAAGCACGATCTCGCCGACGCGGCAAGGCGGCTGGATCGGTTCACCACGGACCTCGACGAGGGGCGTCTCCCCGACGAGGAACGCTGAACCGGACGACACCGCCGAGTTCGTTGCGGCACAAGGGTGAGAAGCCCGTTTCGTGTTTGATTTGCGGTATATATCTGCCTAACGTGCGAAAAAGCTTGAACACTTTCGTTCTGGCGATGTCTCCGAAGGGGAAGACGTGAACAAGGCGCAGCTCGTAGAAGCGATTGCCGACAAGATGGGCGGCCGCCAGCAGGCCGCCGATGCTGTCGACCACGTACTGGACGCCATCGTCCGCGCGGTCGTCTCGGGTGAGCGGGTCTCGGTCACCGGCTTCGGTTCGTTCGAGAAGGTCGACCGTCCGGCGCGCTACGCCCGTAACCCGCAGACGGGCGAGCGGGTTCGGGTCAAGAAGACCTCCGTTCCGCGCTTCCGCGCGGGCCAGGGCTTCAAGGACCTGGTCAGCGGCTCGAAGAAGCTGCCGCGTGGTGGCGAGGTCTCCGTCAAGAAGGCGCCCAAGGGCAGCCTGAGCGGCGGCGCCGGCGCCACGGTCAAGAAGGCCGCCGCGAAGAAGGCGACCACCAAGAAGGCCGCCGCCGCGAAGAAGACCACCGCCAAGAAGACGACGGCGAAGAAGGCCACCACCAAGACGGCGGCCGCGAAGAAGACGACGGCGAAGAAGGCCCCCGCGAAGAAGACCACGGGCACCGCCAAGACCACCGCCGCGAAGAAGACCACGGCCAAGAAGGCCCCGGCGAAGAAGGCGACCGCGAAGAAGGCGCCCGCCAAGAAGTCGACGGCGCGCAAGACCACCGCGAAGAAGACCACCGCCCGCAAGAAGTAGGGACGCTGGGACACTCACGCGCCGGGCCGGACTCCCGCACGGAGTCCGGCCCGCGGTGTGTTCAGGGAGTGGTCAGAGGGTCTGCAGGGTCACCAGAGTGATCCTGAGGGTGTCCCCGGAGCCCTCCACCTCGATCCGCACCCGCTGCCCCGCGCGCAGCAGCCTGAGGCCCCCCGCCTCGAACGCGGCCGCGTCGAAGGGCACCGGGGTGCCGTCGTCCAGGAGCACCTGCCCGCTGCGGCTTTCGGGGTCGTACGTGTACGCGGTCGCCTGCATGGCCGCAGCCTACTGCCCGGGTATCAGCAACCGCGCGGCGGCCGCGGCCGTATGAGGGCCGACCCCCAGGGCCAGCGCGCTGCGCAGGTCGTCGCCGGTGTCCACGTCCTGGCGGACCGAGTCCACGCCGGTGAGGGACAATTCCACGGCGCCGGACGCCCGGTGCCGGGCCCGGGAATCGGTTCCGAAGGCAGGGAGCAGGGACCGCCCGGAAGCAGCCGCCAGCAAGGTCGTACCGATTCCGGCCGCGTCCGGGAGAAAAGCGCGCGGGAATTCCGCGGCGGCTTCCAGTACCCGGGACAATTCCGCGGGGCGCAACGCCGGCAGATCGGCGTTCAGTGCCGCCACCGGACTTCCGGGCCGGGCGGACCGCACGACCCCCGTCGCGTGCGCGAGCGCGGCGTTGAGGCCGCCGCCCGGCTCGTCCGGGACGATCGCGGCGCCCAGCGCGGCCAGCTCACGCCCCGCCCGGGCGTCGTCCGTGACGACTGCCACATCCCGCACCGCGGGACAGGCCAGCACCGCCGCCACCGTGTCCTGGGCGAAGGCGAGCGCCAGGTCCGGCCGCAGCCCGTCGTCCGCGGTGTCCGCGAGCCTGCTCTTGGCCTGGGCCAGGGGCTTCAGGGGTACGACCAAGGTCCACTGCACAGGTGTTCCGTCCCTCTCTTGTCGCGGTCATTGTCACCCGGGGCATCGGGCGGGCGGCGTGTCGGGGCGTACGGTGTTCTCGACAGACCGGCGGCCTGGGGCGACACTTGTGCGGCCCCCGGTGGCCCCCCGTTCCAGGCCCTAGAGGAAGGTGTCCGCGTGCCCCGCCGCAGAATCGGCTTCTGGTACCGCTTCGCCGCGGTGATCTGCAAACCGCCGCTGGTGGTTCTCCTCAGGCGGGACTGGCGCGGAATCGAGCACATTCCGGCCGAGGGTGGATTTATCACCGCGGTGAACCACAATTCGCACATCGACCCCTTCGCTTACGCGCACTTTCAGTACAACACCGGGCGCGTCCCGCGATTCCTCGCGAAGAGCGGGCTTTTCAAGAAGGGATTCGTCGGCGCCGCGATGCGCGGCACCGGGCAGATCCCCGTCTACCGCGAGAGCACGGACGCGCTCAGCGCCTTCCGGGCCGCGATCGACGCCGTGGACCGCGGTGAATGCGTCGCCTTCTATCCCGAGGGCACCCTCACCCGCGACCCGGAGGGCTGGCCCATGACCGGCAAGACCGGTGCCGCCCGCGTCGCCCTGCAGACCAAGTGCCCGGTCATCCCCGTCGCCCAGTGGGGCTGCAACGAGCTGCTGCCGCCGTACGCGAAGAAGCCGAACCTGCTGCCGCGCAAGACGCACCGGGTGCTCGCCGGGCCGCCCGTGGACCTCACGCGGTTCTACGACCGGGAGATGACCGCGGAGCTCCTGAAGGAGGCCACCGAGGTCATCATGGCCGCCGTGACCCACCAGCTGGAGGAGATCCGCGGCGAGAAGGCGCCCGAGACGCCCTACGACCCGCGCCGGGAGCGGATCGAACAGCGGCGCCGAACCCAGGCGCAGACACATGAGAATTCCGGGCAGACCGTGCAGGAAGAGGGGCTGGGCAAGTGAGCAAGCCGGTCAAGGCGGCGGTGCTGAGCGCCGGTTCGTGGGGCACGGCCTTCGGCATGGTGCTCGCCGACGCCGGGTGCGAGGTCACCCTGTGGGCGCGCCGCCCGGAGGTCGTTGAGGCGATCAACTCCACCCGGACCAATCCCGACTACTTCCCGGGCGTCGAGCTCCCGGAGAACGTGCGGGCCACCACCGACCCCGCGGAAGCCGCCGCGGACGCCGAGTTCACGGTCCTTTCCGTCCCCTCGCAGACCCTGCGCGGCAACCTCGCCGAGTGGAGCCCGCTCCTCGCCCCCGACACGGTCCTCGTGTCGCTGATGAAGGGCGTCGAACTCGGCTCCGCGATGCGGATGAGCGAGGTCATCGACGACGTCGCCAAGGTCGGCCCGGACCGGATCGCCGTGGTCACCGGGCCCAACCTGGCCCGCGAGATCGCCGCGCGGATGCCGGCCGCCGCCGTGGTCGCCTGCACCGACGAGGCCGTGGCCCAGCGGCTCCAGGCCGCCTGCCACACGCCGTACTTCCGCCCGTACACCAATACGGACGTGGTGGGTTGCGAACTGGGCGGAGCCGTGAAGAACGTCATCGGCCTCGCCGTCGGCATCGCGGACGGGATGGGCCTCGGCGACAACGCCAAGGGCTCGCTCATCACCCGCGGCCTCGCGGAGACCACCCGGCTCGGCATGGCGCTCGGTGCCGACCCGCTGACCTTCTCCGGACTCGCCGGCCTGGGCGACCTGGTGGCCACCTGCTCCTCGCCGCTGTCCCGCAACCACACGTTCGGCACCAACCTCGGCAAGGGCATGACCCTGCAGGAGACCATCGCGGTCACCAAGCAGACCGCCGAGGGCGTCAAGTCCTGCGAGTCGGTGCTGGATCTGGCCCGCCGGCACGGCGTCGACATGCCGATCACGGAGACGGTCGTCGGCATCGTGCACGAGGGCAAGCCTCCGGTGGTCGCTCTCAAGGAGCTGATGTCGCGCAGCGCGAAGCCCGAACGACGCTGAGCGACGCGAGGCGGCGGCGCTGTCTCCGGGACCTACCAACGGGTACTCTCAAGCCGATATGAGCACCGAGAACCTCCCCCAGAGCCCCGAGCAGCCGCCTCGCAAGCCGCGTGTGGCCGTCGTGTTCGGCGGGCGCAGTTCCGAACACGGGATCTCCGTGGTCACCGCCGGCGCCGTCCTCAAGGCCATCGACCGGACCAAGTACGACGTCCTGCCGATCGGCATCACCCAGGACGGCCGTTGGGCGCTCACGGCGGACGCACCGGAGCGGATGGCGATCGTCGACCGCCGGCAGCCGAGCGTCGACCTGCTCGCCGAGTCCGACGGGGGCGGAGTGATCCTCCCGGTCGACCCGTCCAACCGTGAAGTCGTCTACAGCGAGCCGGGATCGGTGCCCAAGGCGCTCGGCGAGGTCGACGTGGTCTTCCCGGTGCTGCACGGCCCCTACGGCGAGGACGGCACCCTGCAGGGCCTCCTAGAGCTCTCCGGCGTCCCGTACGTGGGGTCGGGAGTGCTGGCCTCGGCCGTGGGCCAGGACAAGGACTACATGAAGCGGGTGTTCACCTCGTTCGGGCTGAAGGTGGGCCCCTACCTGGTGATCCGGCCGCGCGAGTGGCAGCGGGACGAGGCGGCCGCCCGCAAGAGGATCGTCGACTTCGCGGGCGAGCACGGCTGGCCGCTGTTCGTGAAGCCGGCACGCGCGGGATCGTCGATCGGCATCACCAAGGTCGACGACCTCTCCGGCCTCGACGAGGCGATCGCCGAGGCCCAGCGGCACGACCCCAAGATCCTCGTCGAGGCGGCCCTGCGCGGCCGTGAGATCGAGTGCGGTGTCCTGGAGTTCGAGGACGGCCCGCGTGCCTCGGTCCCGGCCGAGATCCCGCCGCCGGACGCGCACGCGTACTACGACTTCGAGGCCAAGTACATCGACTCGACGCCCGGCATCGTCCCCGCCCCGCTGACGCCGGAGGAGACCGCCGAGGTCCGGCGCCTGGCGGTGGAGGCCTTCGAGGCGGCGTCCTGCGAGGGCCTGGTCCGCGCGGACTTCTTCCTCACCGAGGACGGCGAGTTCGTGATCAACGAGATCAACACGATGCCCGGCTTCACGCCCATCTCGATGTACCCGCAGATGTGGCAGGCGAGCGGCGTCAGCTACCCCGAGCTGGTGGACCGCCTGGTCCAGGCGGCCCTGCACCGTTCTACGGGCCTGCGCTAGACCGCGCCCCGCGGGTGCGGACGCACGGCGCTCAGGAGGCGATCCCCTCGGGGATCGCCTTTTTCACAGCCGAGGCCAGATCGATCAGCACACCCGAGCTGTCCACACCCTTCGGCACCCCGACCTCCACGTACACCTCACGATTGGCCGTGGTGAACCGGTACCCCCCGTCGTCCTGCTTCTCCATCAGCCAGTCGACGCCGTTCACACCCCCGGCCACCGCGTCCGGATCATGCCCGCCGGCCACCCCGGGATCGACCATCTTCGGCGGCTGAGGCACACCGCAGCGAAGTATGATCGCCGGGCTGCCCCAGCCCGCCGTCAGTGCCGACGCGGGCTCGGGATCCTCGCGGCGCTCACCGTCCACCTTCCCGGGCAGTACCTTGTCCAGGTCCCGGCACAGTTCCGTGACCTTCGCGTCCGGACTGGGAACCGCCGCCGACGCGCTGTCGTCTGCCGATGAGCAGCCCGTCGCAGTGATCAACAGCGCGAGAGCGGGCAGGGGAACGACGCGGAAGACAGAACGGTGCCGGTGACGGAAAGAGTTCACCGGCACAGGGTAGACGGGGGCTACAGATGCACGACCGGGCAGGTCAGGGTGCGGGTGATGCCGTCCACTTGCTGGACCTTGGCGACCACCATGCGACCGAGGTCGTCCACGGTGTCGGCCTGTGCCCGGACGATCACGTCGTAGGGTCCGGTGACGTCCTCGGCCTGGATGACCCCGGGGATCTTGCTGATCGTCTCGGCGACGGTCGACGCCTTGCCGACCTCCGTCTGGATCAGGATGTACGCCTGTACCACGGAACCTCCAGGGCGGCCACGAGGATCATGTGGGGAAAAGGAACGCCACGGTATCGCGTCGCCGGTCACCGCGGGGAGACCCGGGGGGACCGGGTCTTGCGCGCCGGGGTGCAGGTCCGGCAGAACTTGACGGTCACATCGACCGTAGCGAGGCCCGAGAGGCCCCGCGACCGGGCACGGACAGGGACAGAAGGGGAGAACGGGTAATGAAGGGCACTGTTGGTGAGCTCGGTGAGTTCGGGCTCATCAGGGAGCTCACCTCCCGTCTGACCACCACCCCGGCGGTCCGGGTCGGCCCCGGCGACGACGCCGCCGTGGTGGCCGCGCCCGACCGCAGGGTCGTGGCCAGTACGGACATCCTGGTGGAGGGCCGGCACTTCCGCCGGGACTGGTCGACGGCGTACGACGTGGGCCGCAAGGCGGCCGCGCAGAACCTCGCCGACATCGCCGCCATGGGCGCCGTGCCGACCGCGCTGCTGCTCGGTCTGGTCGTCCCGGCCGAGCTGCCGGTGACGTGGCCGAGCGAGCTGATGGACGGGCTGCGCGACGAGTGCCAGGTGGCCGGTGCCGCCGTGGTCGGCGGTGACGTCGTACGCGGCGACTCGATCATGGTGTCGATCACCGCGCTCGGCGATCTGCGCAACCAGGAGCCGGTGACGCGGGCGGGCGCGCAGCCCGGCGACCTCGTCGCGGTGACCGGCTGGCTGGGCTGGTCGGCCGCCGGATACGCGGTCCTGGCCCGGGGCTTCCGTTCGCCGCGCGCGTTCGTGGAGGCCCACAGGCGGCCCGAGCCGCCGTACCACGCGGGTCCGGCCGCCGCCGGGCTCGGGGCGACCGCGATGTGCGACGTGAGCGACGGGCTGATCGCCGACCTGGGGCACATCGCCGAGGCCAGCAAGGTGCGGATCGACATCCGCTCCGGGGCGATCGACATCCCGTCCCAGATGAACGACATCGGGCAGGCCGTGGGCGTCGATCCGATGCAGTGGGTGCTGACCGGGGGAGAGGATCACGCGATCGTGGCGACCTTCCCGTCGGACGTGAAGCTGCCCGCCCGCTGGAAGGTCATCGGCGAGGTCCTCAACCCCTCGGCGCTGCCCCAGGTGACGGTCGACGGGGCGCCGTGGACCAGCAAGGGCGGCTGGGACCACTTCGGAGACATGGAGACATGATGTCCAACGTCCTCACTGTGGCGGGCTCCGACTCGGGCGGCGGCGCGGGCATCCAGGCCGACCTGAAGACGATGCTCGCCCTCGGCGTGCACGGCATGAGCGTCATCACGGCGGTGACCGCCCAGAACTCCCTCGGTGTGCAGGGGGCCTGGGAGCTGCCGGTGGAGGCCGTACGGGCCCAGTACCGCAGTGTCGTCGACGACATCGGCGTCCAGGCGGTCAAGACCGGGATGCTCGCCTCGGCCGAACTCGTGGAGGCGGTGGCCGAGTTGATCGCGGGCACGGACGCTCCGGCGGTCGTCGACCCGGTGGGCGTCTCCAAGCACGGCGACCCCCTGCTCGCCGCGTCCGCGCTGGACTCCGTCCGGACGAAGCTGCTGCCGGCGGCGACGGTCGCCACCCCGAACCTCGACGAGGTGGCCCAGCTCACGGGCGTGCGGGTCGAGTCGGAGGCGGAGCTGCGGCGGGCCGCCGCGGCCGTACTCGCGTACGGGCCGCGATGGGTGCTGATCAAGGGCGGTCATCTGCCCGGGGACGCCGTGGACCTGCTCACCGACGGCTCCGAGGAGCACTGGCTGCGGGCCCCGCGCCACGACAACCGGCACACGCACGGCACGGGCTGCACCCTGGCCTCCGCGATCGCCGCACAACTCGCGAAGGGACAGGCCGTGCCCGACGCCGTGGCGGCGGCGAAGGAGTACGTCACCGGGGCCGTGGCGGCCGGGTTCGCGCTCGGCGGGGGGATCGGGCCGGTGGATCACGGCTGGCGGTTCCGCGGGGGCGCGTAGGCGCTCGGCCCGACGTCTCGCGGCACGGCAAAGAGCCGGCCCACCAGAGGTGGACCGGCTCTGCAGCGAACCAGCAGTGGCCGCGCGCTAGCTGAGCGTCAGCGCGAGACCTTGCCGGCCTTGATGCACGAGGTGCAAGCGTTCACGCGCTTCGGCGTCCCGCCGACCACGGTACGCACGCGCTGGATGTTCGGGTTCCAGCGACGGGACGTACGGCGGTGCGAGTGCGAGATGTTGTTGCCGAAGCCCGGCCCCTTGCCGCAGACGTCGCAGTTGGCAGCCACCGGTCACTCCAAAGACTTCAGATGCACTTACGGTTGATCCCGGCAGGCCGGGATCAGGATCGAGGATCTGAGTGGCGTTGCCAGGGGAATGGCCCGATTTGGATCGGGCAACCGGAGCAGCATACAACGACTGCCCCAGGAGGACGAAACTACCATGCTCGGTCCGTGCCCTCACCTGGCCCGCTTCCGGTGAGCGCCGCCCCGGGGTCTACGCTGCGTGCCACGTCCATCAGCTGAGGGAGGCGCGGTGGCGCAGGTGCCGCAGACATTCTTCGATGCTCTCGCGGTGCGCACCTGGTGCGGTCTCGCCCTCGAGACCCTGGGGCGGGCGCGTGAGGAAATCGACGCGATCAATGTCTATCCCGTCGCGGACGGCGACACCGGCACGAATCTGTATCTGACCGTCGAGTCCGCCGTCGGGGCGGTCGAGGCGGTGTTCGCCGGCCACGCGGCGGGGTCCGGCCCCGAGCAGCCGACGCTCGCCGATGCCGCCCGGGCGATGGCGCACGGGGCGCTCATCGGTGCCCGTGGGAACTCCGGGACGATCCTCGCCCAGCTGCTGCGCGGTATGGCCCAGGTGCTGGCCGACGACGAGGCCGCGCGGGCCGACGGCCAGGGGCTGAGGCTCGCGCTGCGGCACGCGGCCGACTCGGCCCGGCAGGCCGTGGCCCACCCCGTCGAGGGCACCGTCCTCACGGTCGCCTCGGCCGCCGCGGACGCCGCCGGCGGCGCCGAGGGCGACTGCGGGACGGTGGCCAGGGCGGCCTACGACGGCGCACGGGCGGCCCTCGCCGAGACCCCGGGGCAGCTGCCCGTCCTGGAACGCGCCGGAGTGGTCGACGCCGGCGGGCGGGGCCTGGTCGCGGTGCTCGGGGCCCTGGTGGAGACGTTCACGGGGGAGAGGCCGCGAGGGGCCCCGGCGGCCGTGGGTGCGGCGCGGGTGAGTGCGGGGGCGGCGGGCGTGCCGGGGGCGAGGGAGTCCGCGCCCGTGGCGGCCGAGGCGGAGAGCCCGGTGGAGTCGCACGCGTACCTGGTGCCCGGCCAGGCGGACGGGTCGGCGGCGGGCGCGCACGCCGGGGCGGCCGAGGACGCGCGGAATCCGTGTGTGCCCATGGACTCCGTTGCGGAATTCACCCCTGCCGCCGGCCCGGGCGAGTGCGCCGACAGCCCCGCCCCGCCGATCCCCGACGGCCCCGCCTTCGAGGTGATCTACCTCCTGGACGCCGAGGACGCGGCCGTGACGCGGCTGCGGGAGCGGCTGGACGCGCTCGGGGACTCGCTCGTGGTGGTCGGCGGCGACGGGCTGTGGAACGTCCATGTCCATGTCGACGACGCGGGCGCCGCAGTCGAGGCCGGTATCGAGGCCGGGCGGCCCCACCGGATCCGCATCACGCACTTCGGCGCCGGTGATGTGCACACCACCGGCGCGGAGCGGCCTCCCCGCGAGCGCTCCCAGCGTGCCGTCGTGGCCGTCGTGCCCGGCGAGGGCCTGGCCGGGCTGTACGGCGAGGCCGGCGCGACCACCGTCCTCGCCCGCCCGGGGGAGCCGCCCGCGAGCGGCGAGCTCGTGCAGGCCGTACGGCGGGCCCACGCGCGCGAGGTCGTGCTGCTGCCCAACGACGCCGAGCTGCGGCACACCGCGGCGGCAGCCGCCGAGCAGGTCCGCACCGAGGGCATCCGCGTGGCCCTCATCCCGACCCGCTCGGCGGTCCAGGGCATCGCCGCGCTGGCCGTGCACGAACCGGAGCGCCGCTTCGACGAGGACGTCGTGTCGATGACCTCGGCGGCGGGGGCGACCCGCTACGCTGAGGTCACCGTCGCCGAACGCCAGTCCTGGACGATGGCCGGCATCTGCCAGGCCGGCGACGTCCTGGGCCTGATCGACGGCGACGTGGCCGTGATCGGCTCGGACGTCACCGCCACCGCCGAGACCGTCCTGGACCGCATGCTCGCGGCCGGGGGCGAAATGGTCACCCTGGTGCTGGGCGACGAGGCGCCCGACACCGTCGCCGAGCACCTTCAGGGGCGGGTCCGCGAGGGATACCTCGCCGTCGACACGGTGGTGTACCGGGGCGGACGGCAGGGCTCCCTGCTGCTCATCGGCGTGGAGTGAGCGGGACCGGCGATCAGTCGTCCGCCGCGAGGCGGAGTAGATGCTCCGCCTCCGCCCGCCGGGCCGACACCGTCGAGCGGCCCTGGCCGTCGGCCTCGGCGGCGTCGCAGCCCTCGTAGGCCGCCAGCACCGCGCGTGCGCGTGCCCTGGCTTCGGCCAGGCGGCCCATCTCGATCTCCAGCAGGCCCGCGGTGAGTTCGGCGTCGGTACGGCTGTGCAGGGCTCCCTCCCCGAGTGAGGCGAAGACCTCCGCGGACCGCAGCAGTTGGGACAGCGCCTCCTCGAACACGGCCCGGACGGCGCCGTCGTCGGCACTCCCGGAGACGGACCGGGCCAGCAGGTCACCGAACTGCCGGTGGGTGTCGCCGAGTTCGGCGACATACTGCTGCCGCGCCTCGATGTCTTGCGCCGTGTCCCGCGCCGCCTCGCACTCCCGGACCGCCTCCGCCATCAGGTCGCGTGCCTCCTCCAGCCCCTCCGGCGTCCGCAACGCCAGCCAGGCCCGGGCACGCAGCGAGCGGATCAGGCCGGGTACGTTGCCGAGTTCGCGCCACAGGTCACCCGCCCGTGCGTAGGCACGGTCCGCCTCGGCGGGCAGCCCGGCCTGTCCGAGGGACTCCCCGGCCAGGTGGGCGAGGGTCGCGTGGTCGTGCTGCTCGGGCCAGTGCCGGGCGATCCCGGCGGCCTGGAGGCGCCGTTCGGCGGCCGCGCGGTGTTCGCCGAGTTCGCTCAGACAGTCCCCGAGCCACCACTGCGTCTGCACGATCGCCCCGTCGCCGTGTGTCGCGGCCGTCAGATCGGGCAGCGCCGACTCCAGCACCTCCGCGGCCTCGGCCCATCTGCCCTGCCGCAGCAGGAACCCGCCGAGCTGCTGCCGCGCCCAGGCGCCCAGCGTGGCGCCCTCACCCGCCTCGTCGGCCCAGTGCGCGGCCTCCAGAGCGTGCCGGGCGGCCTCCACGGCCTCGCCACGGCCCCCGACGACCTCGGCGAGCTGGAGGTGCAGCTGGGCCCTCCCCGGCGCCTCCAGCTGGGCTCCGCCGTGCTCCAGGGCCGCTCGCAGCGCCCGTTCCGCCTCCGCCATGTCGCCGAGGTGGTGGGCGAGCGAGGCCAGCCGGGCCTCGTACTCCACGGCGAACCACGGCAGCCCCGCCGCGACGAACGCCGCCGCGCCCCGCGCGAACAGCTCCGCGGCCGTCTCCAGGTCCCCGTCCAGCCCCGCCAGCTCGGCGAGCATCGCCTGCGCCTCGGCGCACCGCGCGGCCAGCCGTACGCCCTCCCCGGCCCGTCCCTCGACCAGCGCCAGGACCTCCCGCACGGCGGCCCCGGCCTCGGCGCGCACCGGCTCCGCCCCGGGCCCCTCGGCCTCGTGCGCCCGCCGCATCAGGATCCGCGCCCGCCCCATCAGGACGGACGCCGTCTGGCGTATCCCCGTCTCCCCGGCGGCGTGGAGCGCGAGGACCTCGTCGTACGGGCCGGACACGGCCGCGAACGCCCCGTCCACGTCACCGGCGAGCGCGCGCACGTACGCCGCACGCGCGCGTGCCGCCAGGGCCTCCCCGGGGTCTCCCGCCGCCGCGTACAGCTCCGCGGCCCGCTCGAAGAGCACGGCGCCCTCGGGGCCGAGGCCCATCGCCCGGTGGTCGACGAGCTCGGCCTGGTCGCGCGGGTCCAGCTCGACCCCCTCCGCGGCCTCGGCGACCGCCGCCCACGCCTCCACGGCGTGAGGCCGCAGGTTGTCCGACAGCCGCCGTGCCTCGGCCAGCAGGCCGGACAGGTCCGGCTGCCCGGAGCCACCGGGCGCGACCGCCGGGGGAGCGGGCGGAGGGACCGGCCGGACGGCCGACCGCACCCCCAGCGGCAGCCGCTCCACCAGCGGTTCCCGCGCCATACGCGCGCGTGCCCGCTCGCTGACGTACGCCGTGCCGTTGCGCTCGTCGAAGCGCGCCGCCAGGGCGAGGGCCTCCGTACGCGCGTGCGCGGCGAGTTCGCGGGCGGTCCACTCCCGGCCGGCCGGACCGGGCACCTGCCGGTCGCCGAGACCGAGGCCGGTCAGGCGGTCCATGAGCAGAGCCACCACGCTGACGAAGTCCAGCCTGCTCTGCGGATGCCCCTCGTCCGTGAAGTACGCCGGCCGCTCCGCGAGCAGTTCGAGTCCGCGCGCCTCGTTGCCGGTCAGCGCGCAGAACTCCACGTGCTCCGCGTACGCCCCGCGCATGCTCTCCATGGCCCTCACGAGCCGGAAGCCCCGCAGATGGTGGGCGCGCGCCTCGTCCGTGCGGCCCAGCCGCAGCAGCGGCAGCAGGGAGGAGGCCAGGACCGTGTGCGGCTCGTGGGCGCAGGTGTACTCGCCCTCCAGCACCGGCCGCCACAGCCGGAGCGCCTCCTCGTCCCGGCCCCGCTCGGCCTGCCACCAGCCCTGCCCGTGCAGTTCGCACGCGTGGCAGTCGGCCATGATGTCCGGGTCGGCGGCCAGCCACGCGGCGTACGCCCGCTCGGCCCGCTCCACGTCCCCGACATGCGCGGCCACACTGTGCTCGGCGCTGCGCACCGCCCGCTCGGAGTGCCCGGCGAGCCGGTAACGGTGCTCCATCTCGCCGAGCCACTTCTCGATCGACGCGAGCGGGATGTGCGGCTGGTCGAGCATGCCCGCCGACACCCACTTGAAGACCCAGTGCAGCGAGTAGGCCTCGTACTCGTCGAAGTCCTCGGGCCGTTCGTCCCACATGCGCAGCAGGCGCGCGAAGGGGACGAACATCTTCCCCTTCTCGGAGCTGTAGTTGTAGACCTTCAGCTGGTGGCCGAGCGCCTCGATCACGGCGAGCGGGACGTTCAGCTTCTCCGCGGCGGTCAGCAACTCCTCGGCACGCGCGTTGCGGGCCGGGCCCTCCGGCCGGTCGGAGTTCTCCGCCATCGCCCGGCGCAGGGCGTCGAAGTCGGTGATGTCGCTCATGCCTGACCGTCCTCGCTGTGCGTGGCCCACTCCAGGAGGCCCAGGAACGCGCGGTTGAGCAGCGCCGAGTCGGCGGGCCGGAGCGGCCGCTGCGCCATCAGCAGCGCCTGCCCGTACAGCGACTCCGTGGCGGTGCCGATCAGCTCCGGGTCGTGCAGCGCGCTGATCCGCCGGACCAGCGGGTTGAGGTGGTTGAGCACCAGACGCGCGCGGGGGGCGCTGCCGCGCAGGGAGCCGAGGATGCCCGCCCACAGGTCGTCGGCATGCGCCTCGGCGTCGGCCCGGGCCTGCTCGTGCCGGGCGTCCCGGTCGTCGAGGTGCAGCGCGGGCAGGGAGAGCGGGTGGAAGGCCCGCAGCACCACGTCGCAGCCCAGCGGGTCGAGCCGGGCCCGCGCCGCCGTCAGGAAGCCCGACAGGGCCAGCTCCTCGGCCGGGTCGACCGCGTCCAGATGCGCGGTCACCGTGTCCGCGTCCAACTCGGCGACCACGGTCCCCGGCCGCACCGAGGGCAGCGCCTCCACCAGCTCGCTGTCGTACGTGTAACCACCGTTGATCACGCCGATGCCCTGCGCGGACGCGATCGGCGCGACCTGCCGGTACTCCTCGACGGTCCGCGTGAAGTGCACCACCGGGTGCCGCTGCGCGAACTCCTCCAGGGACAGCTGCCCGTCGGTCGTCTCGAACGGCAGCCACGGCAGCATCGTGCGCAGCATCTCGCGGTCGTGCCGGGCCAGCGACTTCACGCCCAGGTGGTGCACCGACAGGAACGCCGCCAGCCGCTCCGGATCGCCGGCGGCCAGACCGGTCAGCCAGGCCCGGATCCGCTCGCCCAGCGCCTCCCGGACGGCGGCCAGCGTCTCGTCCTCGTACAGCGCCTCGCGCGAGGCCGTGGGCCGCAGGCTGTCCGTGTCGAGCACACAGCGCACGAAGAACGCCCAGTCGGGCAGCAGCTGTTCGGCCCGCTCGGTCAGCAGCATGCCCTTGAGGTGTACGCGGTGCCCCGCGCGCTGCGCCGGACTGACCGCGGCCGGCAGCACGTACGCCACCCCGCGGACGCCGGCCAGCGGCACGGCCAGGTCGATCGTGTCCAGCGGGGTGAAGCCGAACAGGTCGTGACAGTGCCGGGCGAGGGCCACACGGCGGGCGGCCGGGCCCGGATACGACCGGTCCCAGGGTGCCGGAAGGTCGGTGACCGCCTCGTCGCCCACCCGGACGTCGTACGGCAGCAGCGACCCGAAGTCCCGCGCGAGCGAGCGCACCCGCTCGGGCGCGAGCCACTCGGCGGCCCCCGCCCGGGCCACCAGATGCACGGTCGTACCCGGCTCGGGACGCTCGGCGTCCGGCAGAGTCCGCACCGTGTACGAACCGTCGTCGCACGCCGCCCACTCCACCGGCGGTGCCTCCGGCGTACGGGCACTGCGGCTGACCACCCGGATCCGCTCGGCGACGACGAAGCAGGCCAGCAGACCGATGCCGAACTGCCCGAGAAAACCGGACCGCGCCTCCTGCAGGCTCTCGGCGCGCTTGGAACTGCGCCCGATCGTCGCGAGCAGGTCGTGCACGTCGGCCTCGGTGAGCCCCACGCCGGTGTCCTCGACCCGCAGCGCGCCGCCCTCCGCGGACAGCCGCACCCGGGCCGGAGCATCGGGTTCCGTCGCACGTCTGGCGGTGATGGCGTCCACGGCGTTCTGCAGCAGCTCGCGCAGATACACCTTGGGACTGGAGTAGAGGTGGTGGGAAAGCAGGTCCACCAGACCACGCAGGTCGACCTGGAACGTGTGAGGTGACTGGGGCGGATGAGGTGCCTGGGATGCCTGTGAGCTCTGGGAGTCCATCATCACGGCGCCGGTGGGGAGACTCGCGACGGCGCGGGGTCGGGCGGTCCCGGTGAGGCGGTGACCGCGAGGAGGGCCGGGAGCGCGTCATCCTAGAACCCGAACCAGCCTTCTGACCAGGGGTTTCCGGGATCTTTACGGCAACCCGGGCCCGGGCCTCTACGGCATTGTCAGTGGCGTGGTGTGCAATGGATCTCGTGCCCGCACTGGAAGAACCGCTGCAACAACCACTGAAGTCGGTGCTCGGCCCCGCCACCGCGAAGGTGATGGCCGAGCACCTCGGCCTGCTCACCGTCGGCGACCTCCTCCACCACTACCCGCGCCGGTACGAGGAGCGCGGCCAGCTCACCCACCTCGCCGACCTCCCCATGGACGAGCACGTCACGGTGGTGGCCCAGGTCGCCGACGCCCGCCTGCACAGCTTCGCCTCCGCCAAGGCGCCCCGGGGCAAGGGCCAGCGCCTCGAAGTCACCATCACGGACGGCAGCGGCCGGCTCCAACTGGTCTTCTTCGGCAACGGCGTTCACAAGCCCCACAAGGAGCTCCTGCCGGGCACGCGCGCGATGTTCGCGGGCAAGGTCTCCGTCTTCAACCGCCGCCTCCAACTCGCTCATCCGGCTTACGAGTTGCTGCGCGGTGATGCGGAAGAGTCCGTCGAGACATGGGCGGGGGCGCTGATCCCGATCTACCCGGCCACCGCCAAACTGGAGTCCTGGAAGATCGGCAAGGCGCTCCAGACGGTCCTGCCCACCGCCCAGGACGCCGTCGACCCGCTGCCGGACTCCCTGCGCCAGGGCCGGGGCCTGGTCCCGCTCCCCGAGGCCCTCCTGAAGATCCACCGCCCGCACACCAAGGCGGACATCGAGGACGCCCGCGCCCGCCTCAAGTGGGACGAGGCCTTCGTCCTCCAGGTCGCCCTCGCCCGCCGCCGTCACGCCGAGACCCAACTCCCGGCGGTCCCCCGCAGGCCCGCCCCCGACGGCCTCCTCTCCGCCTTCGACGCCCGCCTGCCGTTCACCCTCACCGACGGCCAGCAGAAGGTCTCCCGAGAGATCTTCGACGACCTGGCGACCGACCATCCGATGCACCGGTTGTTGCAGGGCGAGGTGGGGTCGGGGAAGGCCCAACCGCTCGACTCGCTGGTCCTCACACCGACTGGCTTCCACCGCATGGGGGACCTGCGGGTGGGCGACGAGGTGGTGGTGCCGGACGGGGGCATCGCACTGATCGACGGCGTCTTCCCCCAGGGAGAGCGCGATGTGTGGCGCCTGGTACTGTCCGACGGGAGTTCCGTTGAGTGTGACGACGAGCACCTTTGGATCGTCGGTACGAGTTGCGGGTGGCACCGCGGTCAGGCACCCAAGGTCATGACGACCCGAGAGATCCGTCTCGACACGTTCAAGGCCAACGGGTCCTCGAAGTGGTATATCCCAGCGGCGCAGCCGGTCGATCTCGGCGGTGACTCCGGGCTGCCCCTCGACCCGTACCTGTTCGGCCTGCTGCTGGGAGACGGCTCGTTCCGGCACAACCTTCGTCTCTCCACCATCGACGACGAGATCCGTGACGCGGTAGCGACGGCAGTGGCGCCCGAATGCCGGTTGGTAGCGGTGAAGGGATCGCGCTGTGACTACACGATCCAGCTTGTGCGGCGTGCCGGAGGCGTGCGCAACCCTGTGATCCAGGCCTTGCGTGAGTTGGGCCTCTGGGGAACGACATCGCACGGCAAGTTCGTCCCGGACGACTTCAAGAACAGGCCGATCAAGGATCGTCTCGCCCTGCTGCAAGGGCTTCTGGACACGGACGGCACCATCCAAGCCGATGGCATGAGCCTCTCCCTTTGCTCGGCTTCGCGCCGACTCGCGGAGGACGTTGCCTGGCTCGTGCGCTCTCTGGGCGGACGGGCGCGGGTACTCCCGACGAAGGCCGCCTACAACGTCGCGGTGTCCTTGCCGGACGAGTACGCCCCGTTCCGGCTCACCCGCAAGGCCGAACGCGTGCGCCCGCGGCTGAAGTACAACACATTCCGGCGCGGCATCCGGGCGGTGGAGTACGTGGGCCGGAAACCTGTCCAGTGCATCAGCGTCGCCCACCCGAGCCATGCCTACATCACCGACAACTTCACGGTCACCCACAACACCATGGTGGCCCTGCGCGCCATGCTCGCCGTGGTCGACGCGGGCGGGCAGGCCGCCATGCTCGCGCCCACCGAAGTGCTCGCGCAGCAGCACCACAGGTCGATCGTGGAGATGATGGGCGAACTGGCCGAGGGCGGCATGCTGGGCGGGGCCGAGCAGGCCACCAAGGTGGTGCTGCTCACCGGATCCATGGGTGCGGCCGCCCGTCGTCAGGCCCTGCTCGACCTCACCACCGGCGAGGCCGGCATCGTCATCGGCACGCACGCGCTGATCGAGGACAAGGTGCAGTTCCACGACCTGGGCCTGGTGGTGGTCGACGAACAGCACCGGTTCGGCGTCGAGCAGCGCGACGCCCTGCGCGGCAAGGGCAAACAGCCCCCGCACCTGCTCGTCATGACCGCCACGCCCATTCCGCGCACGGTCGCCATGACGGTCTTCGGCGACCTGGAGACCTCCGTCCTCGACCAGCTCCCCGCCGGCCGTTCGCCGATCGCCAGCCATGTGGTCCCGGCCGCCGACAAGCCCCACTTCCTGGCCCGCGCGTGGGAACGGGTCCGCGAGGAAGTGGGCAACGGCCACCAGGCGTACGTGGTCTGCCCCCGCATCGGGGACGAGGAGGACGACCCGAAGAAGGCCGGCAAGAAGAAGTCCCCGGAGGACGAGGCGGAGAAGCGCCCGCCGCTCGCGGTCCTCGACGTGGCGGAGCAGCTGTCCAAGGGGCCGCTGAGCGGCCTCACGGTGGAGGTCCTGCACGGCAGGATGCACCCCGACGACAAGGACGCCGTCATGCGCCGCTTCGCCGCAGGCGAGACCGGCGTGCTGGTCGCCACGACGGTCATCGAGGTCGGTGTCAACGTGCCCAACGCCACCGCCATGGTGATCATGGACGCCGACCGCTTCGGCGTTTCCCAGCTGCACCAGCTCCGGGGTCGCGTCGGCCGTGGCTCGGCCCCCGGCCTCTGCCTCCTGGTCACCGAGATGCCCGAGGCGAGCGCGGCCCGCCAGCGCCTGGGCGCCGTCGCCTCCACCCTCGACGGCTTCGAGCTCTCCCGCATCGACCTGGAACAGCGCCGCGAGGGCGACGTCCTCGGCCAGGCCCAGTCGGGCGCCCGCACCAGTCTTCGGATGCTCGCGGTCATCGAGGACGAGGAGATCATCGCGGAGGCCCGGGAGGAGGCGGCGGCTGTCGTGGCCGAGGACCCGGAGCTGACCCACCTTCCCGCACTACGGACGGCTCTGGACGCCCTCTTGGACGAGGAGAGGGAGCAGTACTTGGAAAAGGGCTGAGTGATGCCAACTCAGGGGCGCGGGGAACTGCGCGACCAGCCACACTGATACCTGAAGCCGCCCACGACCAAGGACCGCACATGACCCGCGTGATCGCCGGCGCAGCCGGCGGACGTCGACTCGCCGTACCCCCCGGCACCGGCACCCGCCCCACCTCCGACCGCGCACGCGAAGGCCTCTTCTCCACCTGGCAGTCTCTCCTCGGTGGCCCCCTGGACGGCGAACGAGTCCTCGACCTCTACGCGGGCTCAGGAGCCGTAGGCCTGGAAGCCCTCTCCCGCGGCGCAGGCCACACCCTCCTCGTAGAGGCCGACGCGCGAGCGACCCGCACCGTCCGCGAGAACGTGAAGTCCCTCGGCCTCCCGGGCGCCGAGGTCAGATCAGGAAAAGCGGAGCAGATCATCCGGACGCCGCCCTCGGGCGAGCCGTACCACCTGGTCTTCCTGGACCCCCCGTACGCCGTCACGGACGACGATCTTCGCGAGATCCTGCTCACACTCCGCTCGGAAGGCTGGCTCGCCGAAGAAGCCCTCGTCACCGTGGAGCGCAGCACCAGAGGCGGTGAATTCCGGTGGCCCGAGGGTTTCGAACCCCTCCGGGCCCGTCGCTACGGCGAGGGAACGTTTTGGTACGGTCGCGCCGCCTCAACGTGCGAAGACGCACGATGACCGGACCGGAGAGCGAGGGATCACAAGTGCGCCGCGCCGTCTGTCCCGGGTCGTTCGACCCGATCACCAACGGACACCTCGACATCATCTCCCGCGCCTCCAGGCTGTACGACGAGGTCTACGTCGCGGTGATGATCAACCAGGCCAAGAAGGGCCTGTTCGAGATCGAGGAGCGGATCGACCTGATCCGCCGGGTCACCGCCGAGTACGGCAACGTCCGCGTCGAGGCCTTCCACGGCCTGCTCGTCGACTTCTGCAAGCAGCGCGACATCCCGGCCATCGTCAAGGGCCTGCGCGCCGTCAGCGACTTCGACTACGAGCTCCAGATGGCCCAGATGAACAACGGCCTCTCGGGCGTCGAGACCCTCTTCATCCCCACCAACCCCACCTACAGCTTCCTGTCGTCCTCCCTGGTCAAGGAAGTCGCGACATGGGGCGGCGACGTGTCCCACCTGGTGCCGGCGGAGGTCCTCCAGGCCCTCGACGAGCGGCTGCGCAAGGACTGATGGCACTACAGTCGTCCCGTCCGTCTCCAACGCATCTGTAGAGAGTGGCGAGCACACGGTGGACGTGCAGAAGAAGCTCGACGAGATCGTCTCCGCGGTCTCCGGCGCCCGGTCCATGCCCATGTCGGCCTCGTGCGTGGTCAACCGCGCCGAACTGCTCTCCCTGCTGGAGGAGGTGCGCGCGGCGCTGCCCGGCTCCCTCGCCCAGGCGCAGGAGTTGATCGGCGACCGCGAGCAGATGGTCGAGCAGGCCCGTCAGGAGGCCGAGCGGATCATCGGCCAGGCGCACGCCGAACGCGGCTCGCTGATCTCCGACACCGAGGTCGCCCGCCGCTCCCAGGCCGAGGCCGACCGGATCCTCGCCGAGGCCCGCCAGGAGGCCGAGGAGATCCGTGCCGAGGCCGACGACTACGTCGACTCCAAGCTCGCCAACTTCGAGGTCGTCCTCACCAAGACCCTCGGCTCCGTCGGCCGTGGCCGCGAGAAGCTCCTCGGCACCGGCCCCGGCACCGACGAGCAGGGCTACGAGGACGAGGACGCCCCCGAGCGCAGCCATGACCCCGAGACGCAGCGCCGCAGCGCCGACGAGTACGTCGACGTCAAGCTCGGCGCGTTCGAGGCGGTCCTCGCCAAGACTCTGGAGGCCGTCGGCCGCGGCCGGCAGAAGCTGCACGGCCGGATCGCCACCGACGACCTCGGCTCCCTGGCCGACGACGCCGGCACCGTCCAGCACTCCAGCGACGCCGACTACCTGGCCGACCTGGCCGCCCTCGCGGAGCAGCGGCCCCCGGCCGGACAGCCCGCCCGGCAGCAGGACTACGGGCCGCCGCAGCCGGCGTACGCCCCCGCCGCCGGTTACGACCCGGCGGGGGGCGTCCCCGTCCAGCAGCAGCCCGACCCTTACGGGAGCTTCCCGCAGCAGGCCTACGCGGCCCAGCAGGACCCGTACGGCTACCAGCAGGCGGATCCTTACGCCTACCAGGGCTACGACGCCCAGCAGGCCGCGTACGACCCGAACCAGGCACAGCAGGGGCAACAGGGACACCAGGGGTACGCCCTGGACGAGACCAGTCTCTTCGACACCGGCATGATCAGCGCCGAACAGTTGCGGGCCTACGAGCAGGGCCGCGGCAACGGCTGAGCACCGGATTGGGCCGACAGCGAATGGTCCAGTATCCTGGCTCTTCGGTCGCGCGTACGTCCGCGATCAACGCTGCCCGGAACGCCGAAGGGCGGCAACCCCCTGAGCTCGCAAGATCGAAAGTTGGAATGGCCCTGAACGCCCGCCTCGACCACCGCAACCCCCTCGTGTTCGACACGCACGAGCTGGGCCGGCGGCCCGGTGCGCTGCAGCGCCTGACCCGCTCGGTCGACGCTCCCAAGGACTTCGGTATCAAGGGAGTCATCGGAGTGCCGGAAGGCGCCCCGGTGGAGCTCGAACTCCGCCTGGAGTCGGTCATGGAAGGGGTGCTCGTCACAGGCACCGCCCGTGCCGAGGCCGAGGGGGAGTGCGTAAGGTGTCTGGAGCCGCTTCGGATGGACGTCGAAGCGGACTTCCAGGAGATGTTCTCGTACCCTGACGCCGACGACCGGGGCCGCGCGATCGCGGAACCGGGCGACGACGCCGAGGAAGACGAGGACAGGCTCTTCCTCGAGGACGGCCTGTTCGACCTCGAGCCCGTGCTGCGTGATGCGGTGGTGCTCGCACTGCCGATGCAGCCGGTGTGCCAGGACGACTGCCCTGGTCTGTGCGCCGAGTGCGGCGCGCGGCTGGCGGACGACCCGGACCACCACCACGACGCCGTCGACATCCGTTGGGCGGCTTTGCAGGGACTCGCCGACACCATGAAGGACGGCGAGAAGGACGAGATGAGCGGCGCCGAACCGGGCGTCGACGAGAAGCAGGAGAAGTAGCCGTGGCTGTTCCGAAGCGGAAGATGTCGCGCAGCAACACGCGCCACCGCCGGTCGCAGTGGAAGGCTGCGGTCCCCACCCTGGTTGCGTGCGAGCGCTGCCACGAGCCCAAGCAGCAGCACATCGCGTGCCCGTCGTGCGGCACCTACAACAAGCGCCAGGTCCTCGAGGTCTGAGCGGCTGGTGAGAGGCACTGTGTCCACGCCGAAGAAGAACTCAGCGGACAACCAGGCCTCGTCCCACACGCTTCTGGAAGGGCGGCTCGGCTACAAGCTCGAGTCCGCCCTTCTGGTGCGAGCGCTGACCCACCGTTCGTACGCGTACGAGAACGGCGGTCTGCCGACGAACGAGCGACTGGAGTTCCTCGGGGACTCCGTGCTCGGCCTCGTCGTCACGGACACGCTGTACCGAACCCACCCCGATCTGCCCGAGGGCCAGCTGGCCAAGCTCCGGGCCGCGGTGGTGAACTCGCGTGCGCTCGCGGAGGTGGGCCGTGGGCTCGACCTTGGCTCCTTCATCCGGCTCGGCCGCGGTGAAGAGGGCACGGGCGGCCGGGACAAGGCATCCATCCTCGCCGACACCCTCGAAGCGGTGATCGGTGCGGTCTACCTCGACCAGGGACTGGACTCCGCGGCGGAGCTGGTGCACCGCCTGTTCGACCCCCTGATCGAGAAGTCCTCGAACCTCGGAGCCGGCCTGGACTGGAAGACCAGTCTCCAGGAGCTCACCGCGACCGAGGGGCTCGGCGTGCCCGAGTACCTGGTCACGGAGACCGGCCCCGACCACGAGAAGACCTTCACTGCTGCCGCCCGCGTCGGAGGCGTCTCGTACGGCACCGGCACCGGCCGCAGCAAGAAGGAGGCGGAGCAGCAGGCCGCCGAGTCCGCCTGGCGGTCCATCCGGGCCGCCGCGGACGAGCGCGCCAAGGCGGCGAAGGACGCCGAGGCGACGCAGTCGGCGGCGGCCCAGGCCGCCCATACCACCGTCGACGGCAGCGTCGACGGC